>JBOGJZ010000053.1:0-3798 GCA_050745645.1 Terriglobia bacterium
CAGGGCAGGTCCTGGGCAAAGCGAAAAAAGAATCCTGCATATTCCTGCTTTCCAGTTGAAAGCAGATTCTTCGCGGAGTCGGTCATGTCCCGACTCGTCGGGACACCCACAAAATATGAAAATGTCATTCCCGCGAAGGCGGGGATGACATTTTGGGCCTCACTGGCCCCCCGCTTTCGCGAGGGTGACCGCCTGGGGGGAAAGCGCTGCCTGACCCAAATTTTCGTAGCAGGATCATAGCCTTAACCTCGCGCTGGAAATTGTTGCACTCCACCCCGGCTGCGTGCGTCTTCGAACAGACGTTCTGGATTATTTCACACCAACGGCGAGTGTGCCGTCGGCGTTACGGACTGCGCCGGTGCGTGCTGTCGTTTCTTCGAGGTAGCCCGGCAGGTAGGTCACCTTGCCGGCCGGCTCGCCGATGATGGTGAGAAGGCGTCCCTTCCGTTCTCCCATGTATCGGAACCACCGATAGCAGCCAAGAGGCCACATGACGGAGTCGAAGGGTTCCAGATCAATGTGGCGCTCGGTCTCGCCGTCCAGCCAGAATACACGCCACGAGCCGATCAGCGGCATGAAAAACTCTTCCGACTGGTGTGAGTGAGGGGCTGTTCCCTCTCCATGCTCGCACTCCAGCATGCCCACATTGAAGCCCCTAGCCGGCAAAGCAATATTCGGGCGAAGGTTGGGATCACTCTCGTTCTCCGTAACACCGATTCCAACGATGTTAAACTTTACACGCTTGCAATTCGCCATTTGGCTATCAACATAAGCGTTCGTGCTACCTCGCAGAGTCTTGAAACGGGCGACGTTCTTCAAGATCAACTCGGGTGGGAAGGAAGACATCATGGCAGCTACTCCTCTTTTTGGCATTATTTTATCTTAACGATGCAACGCCAGCCTTCTAGCCGTCAACCAAACTACATGAATAATACTTATTCATCCGATGATATATCACTTGCTCGCACCGCACTCCAAATTCGTCATGCGAATAAATCTCATGCACAGATTTCCATGGCGTCAAAAGAAAAAGCGTCCTATTGTGTTGGCCAATTGTAATTTATATGGGCGCTCGTCAAGAGCTCGAGCGCCGAATTCTTCTAGCGGTCAGATCTATCTGGATATGTATGCTGCGGCTCCGCAGAGCTAATTGGAGGTTACATGAAAAGGCGAACGCCAACTCAAGATGAAATGAAACTCCGGATCGCCCGGTTCAAAGAGGTGATTCCGACGAAAACCCGCCACCTTCTGGAAAAGGGCATTCCCGAGGAGGTCTTGGAAATGATGATGGCGAAGACCACTCGCAACTTGATGTCCCCGGGCCCTCTTCCGGGTCAACTCGCCCCGAAACCTGCTGTCGAGGGCGGAGATGCTGGTGTGTTCCGCTTGGGCATCGCTTCTTGTCCACCCGGCCAGGGCCCTGCCCTTCACGTCCACTACAACACGCATGAGACGTTTCTGGCGCTTACGGGGCGCTGGGAGATTCAGTGGGGTGATAAAGGAGAGGAAAGGACCACTCTCGAGCCCTTTGATCTGGTCGCCGTGCCGCCTGCAGTAACTCGCCGCTTCGTAAACGTTTCGAACAACGAAGCTCATCTGATGGTGATTATCCAAGGCAAGCCGGAGGAGTTTGATGATGTCGACCGAGTCCCGGAAACGGCCGATTTAATCGCCAAAAAATATGGTCCTGAAATGCTTGCCAAGCTCAAGAGCCTCGGGTGGAAGTTTAACATCGGCGTGAACGAGGGCTGAGAGTCTACTGCTTGTCTCCTGCCAGCGAGGACCGGAGAGACGCCATCAAGAGGCAATTGGATCGAGGACCTGGAGAATTACAAAAAGGATGAGCGCGACAATTCGGCAGCTCGATGAACAGCGCGCGCTCACTCGGCATCAAAACACGATTGTGTTGCTCGCCGGCATCCACGGCATGCTGGAGTTCTACGACCAGTTTATTATTGCCTTCGTCCTGGTCCTCGTCGTCAAGCCGTGGCGCCTGACATTCGGCGAGTCAGCGGCTGTCCTCTTCTCATCCGGGATCGGCTCGATCATTGGATCATTTCTGTGGGGCTATATAGCCGACCGGTATGGACGCCGCCCCACGCTCGTCGCCATCATCCTGAGCTACTCCTTCGCAAGCCTGCTTCTTGCCTTTACTCCCGCGGGCAATTGGATCTACTTCACGATCCTCCGTGTCGGAGTCGGTCTCGGAGTCGGCGGCTATGTCGTAAACATGGCGCTCGTCCAGGAGTTTGCTCCGGCCCAGAAACGAGGGTGGACGAGCGGCATCATCTCGGTTTGCGCGCCGGTGGGACTCCTCCTGAGTTCCGCTTTCGCCGCTTACCTCACTCCTTTCATCGGTTGGCGAGGCCTGTTCGTGCTGGGAGCGGCACCCGCGCTCTTTGCGGTCGTCATTCTGCTCTACATTCCTGAGTCGCCGCGCTGGGCGCTTGAACATGGCCAGGTAGATGTCGCGCGGAAGGCAACTGCATGGGCGCTTGAGATGCCCATAAGCGCACTCGACATCAAGACGGTTGAAGAAGTTCGCGCGGCAAAATCGAAATGGACCGATATTTTCTCATACCGGCGAAGCGTCGCGACTGGTTTTCTCCTCAATCTCGGTGTTGTCACCGGTGTATACGGCCTGCTCCTTTGGTCGCCGACGCTCCTGGTTATGGTTCAGCGGGTTTCCCCGGAGACGGCCGCCAAGATAATGATCGCAATCAGCTTGGCGAACATCTTCGCGCGCATCCTGTTCTCCTACCTTTCGGAGAAGATTGGCCGCCGCGCATCGGGCGCGATCTATTGTTTTGGCGGCGCGATCTTGTTGGCGTTCACCGGCGGCGTGGCTCACGGCGACATCGGGCTCGGCTCATTTTTCTGGCTATTTCTATTGTTCACGTCCTTTCTGACCGATGGCGGATTCGCCATCAGTGGGCCGTACACAACCGAGATTTGGCCGTCACGCCTGCGCACAAGCGGCGCCGGTTTTTCCTACGGCGCAGGGAGCATCGGCAAGATTACAGGCCCTCTGGGGTTAGCGCTGGTCATCGGATCATCAAATTACATCAGCCCCGAAGCGACCACAGCGAAGATCGTGCCCGCATTTCTGTATCTTGCGGCTTGGTACATCCTGGCAGGACTCACTTACGTTTTTATTGGTTTCGAGACCAAAGGCCGGTCTCTCGAGGAAATTGATCAAGCCCTTGAGAGAGGTTCTGGCAAAGCCCGCCGCGACGCCTGACAGAAGCGAAATCGCTTAGACGATTCCCTACCTTGATGCACGGCTGTGACTCAGCCTGATCCCACCACAGCCTGAGCCGGTTCCGGCGAGCGTGAGGCTCTCATTCTGACCCCGCTTTGCCGCAGTCCAATCCCTTAATACTATTAAGGGTTGGCATGTGCGGAAAAAAGCGCCATAAAATGACGGTCAACCGACGGCCAAATTGCCCCGTAAGTGCGCTTCGTTCAAAATGCGTCAAAAGCACTTGAAGTTGGGAGGCCTGAAGGGGAAAATGGGGGAAGTTTTGTTGCCTGCTGATCGTAAGTGATTGAGGGCGTGTAGCTCAGCCGGATAGAGCATCGGATTTCTAATCCGAGGGCCGGGGGTTCGAGTCCCTCCACGCCTGCCATTTTTTTCAGTGACTTAGCTAGAGGTTCTGAATTCGGCGAGTACAGACTCGTACGAATTCCCCGTTCTTCACGCGTTCAAGAGCACCCTCGCCACTTGGTGGACCGCTTCGCTTTCCTTCAGCACACCAATTGATTTGTTCCTCTGCAAACCGGCTCGATTTCATTCCG
>JBOGJZ010000054.1:0-4672 GCA_050745645.1 Terriglobia bacterium
TGGAATGCGATGGCGATGGTCGTGCGCGCTAACCGCAAAGAGCATGGAATCGGCGGGCACCTGGCAAGCTACGCCGGTCAGTCCACGCTCTTTGAAGTTGGGCTGAATCACTTCTTTCGCGGTAAGAACCACGAATGTGGAGGCGACATTGTTTATTTTCAGGGACACTCCTCCCCCGGGATTTATGCCCGCGCATTTCTGGAGGGCCGGCTGACGGAGGAGAATCTTGAGAATTTCCGGAGAGAGCTCAGTGCACCAAACGGGCTTGCATCTTACCCCCATCCATGGCTCATGCCGGATTTCTGGGAGCTTCCAAGCGTCGATATGGGTCTCGCGCCGATCATGGCGATCTACCAGGCGCGCTTCAACCGCTACCTCGAAGATCGGGGCTTGAAGAAGGCTACCGGGCAGAAAGTGTGGGCGCTTTTGGGCGACGGTGAAATGGATGAACCGGAATCACTGGGCGCTGCCACTTTGGCCGGGCGCGAGAAGCTGGACAACCTCATCTTTGTGATCTGTTGCAACTTACAGCGCCTCGATGGGCCGGTGCGGGGAAACGGAAACATCATTGACGAGTTGGAGGGAGTGTTCCGTGGAGCCGGATGGCACGTCATCAAAGTGCTCTGGGGTAGCGATTGGGATCCTATTTTTGCCAAAGATGCTGATGGACTCTTAGTCAAACGCGCCGGCGCGATGGTGGACGGTGAGCGGCAGCGTTACGCGGCGGAGTCTGGCGCTTACCTCCGTGAGCATTTCTTCGGCAAAGACCCCCGCCTGCTTGACTTGGTGAAGCGTCTGACGGATGAAGAACTGCATCGACTGCGGTTTGGAGGGCACGATCCCAAGAAGGTCTACGCTGCGTATGAGGCGGCAGCCGAACACAGGGGCTCTCCGAGCGTCATCCTGGCGCGCACCATCAAAGGCTACGGGCTTGGAAAAGCGGGCGAGGGAAAGAACATCGCTCACCAGCAGAAAAACTTGGAGAAAGACCAGTTGCGCGCCTTCAGCCGGCGAGTAGGCCTCTCGCTTTCGGATGAGCAGATTGTCCAGGCTGCTTTCTACAAACCGCCGGAAGATTCAGCCGAACTTCAGTACCTTCACGAGCGGCGCCGCACGCTGGGAGGCTATCTCCCCCAACGCCGGGTGAAAGCGCCGCCGCTCAATCCCCTTTCGAGCGAACTCTTCGCCGACTTCTATGAAGGAACAAAAGGCCGTGAGATTTCCACCACCATGGCGTTTGTCCGCATTCTTGCAAAGCTGCTCAAGGACAAAGAAATCGGCAAGCTGATCGTCCCTATCGTGCCGGATGAGGCACGGACTTTCGGCATGGAAACATTATTCCGGCAGGTCGGTATCTACTCGCACTTGGGTCAGCTTTACGAGCCGGGAGACAAGAGCACCTTGCTTTATTACAAGGAAGCAAAGGACGGACAGATTCTCGAAGAAGGCATCACCGAAGCAGGGTCGATGGCGGATTTTATCGCTGCGGGCACGGCTTATGCTGCTCACGGCCTGAATACGATACCGTTTTTCATATTTTATTCGATGTTCGGGTTTCAGCGAATCGGAGACCTGATCTGGGCGGCCGGCGATTGCCGGGCACGAGGCTTTATGCTTGGGGGAACAGCAGGAAGAACGACGCTTCTCGGCGAGGGACTTCAACACGAGGACGGCAACAGCCACCTGCTCGCCTATACTGTTCCGAACTTACTCACTTACGACCCGGCGTTCGGCCACGAGATCGCTGTCATTATTGAGGATGGCATCCGGCGCATGTACTCGAAACAGGAAAGCATCTTTTACTACCTTACTTTGATGAATGAGAATTACGCCATGCCGGCAGTCCCAGATATCGCGGCGATCAAGGAAGGCATCCTGAAAGGGATGTATAAGTTCAAGCCCGCCGAGAACTTCAAGACCAAACTGCGCACTCAGCTTCTGGCAAGCGGCGCTATTGTAAACGAAGCGCTAAAGGCGCAGAAGCTGCTTGCTGAGAAGTACGATGTGGCGGCAGACGTCTGGAGTGTGACAAGTTATAAGCAACTGTACGGCGACGGCCATGATGCCGACCGGTGGAACATGCTACATCCCGGCGAGGCGCCGCGAGTACCTTACGTGACTCAAAATCTTTCCAGCGCGCCTGGCGTGATTGTAGCTGCGAGCGATTACGTGAAGGCGCTTCCCGATTCAATTTCGCGCTGGTGTCCTAAACCCATGGTGGCGCTTGGCACCGATGGCTTCGGCCGTAGCGATAACCGTGCGGCCTTGCGCGATTTCTTTGAAGTGGACCACAGGTTCATTAGCCTGGCAGCGCTGTGGGCCCTGCTTCGTGAAGGCCAGATCAATCCTGAGATCGTGTCCCAAGCAATCAAGGATTTGGAGATCAATCCTGAGAAGCTCAATCCCAGGACAGCATAAATTTTCTTCGACAGTGAGCAGACAGCGGACATGAAGTCACGGGAGGATTCAATGACCTATGCTGAAAAGCTTGCCCGGTTTGCTCTCTTGGCGTCATTTGACGGTCTCTCCAACGCAGCACGTCTTCAGCTCAAAATTCGTGTCCTCGATTCCTTAGGATGCGCCATTGGGGCGCTGGAGGGTCCTCCCGTGGCACTGATCCGAAAGCAGATCGAAGACTTTGGCGGGCGGCCGCTCGTCACGCTCATTGGCGGGAATAAAACCTCACCGGACCGGGCTGCCTTTTATAACAGCGCGCTGATTCGTTACCTGGACTTTAACGACAGCTATCTCGCAAAAGGCGAAACCTGCCATCCCAGTGACAATATCGGAGCGATTTTGGCCGCTGCGGAATATGCCGGCCGGCATGGCAAGGAATTTCTGACCGCTCTCGCAGTGGCGTATCAGGCGCTTTGCCGGCTGTGTGACGTGGCCCCGGTTCGGGCCAAGGGGTTCGATCATACGACGCTTGGCTCCTTCGCGGTCGCCGCGGGCGTCTCGCGTGCGCTCGGATTGAATCCCGCCGAGACCGCGAATGCAATCGCAATCAGCGGCACGGCCTTCAACGCTTTGCGGGTTACCCGGACCGGAGCGCTCTCCAACTGGAAGGGGCTGGCGTTTCCAAACACCGCGTTTTCCTGCACTCACGCCGCGTTTCTGGCCATGCGCGGCATTACCGGACCGGCCGAGGTTTTTGAGGGTAACAAAGGATTTATGGAGGCAATCTCCGGCCGCTTTGAGATGGACTGGTCGCAGGAGGACCTCGAACGGGTTAACCGGACCATCGTGAAGAAATACAATGCCGAAATTCATTCGCAATCGGTTCTCGATACCGTACTGGAAATGAAGCGGCAGGCTCGCTTCGATGCCTCCCAGGTGGAGCATATCGATATCGAAGTTTTTGATGTCGCATACAACATTATCGGCGGTGGTGAGGAGGGGGAAAAGACTCTGGTCCGCACAAAAGAGGAAGCCGACCACAGTCTGCCTTACATGGTTGCCACAGCCATTCTGGACGGTCAGGTAATGCCGCAGCAATACCTTCCGGAGCGCATTCGCCGCCAGGTCGTCCAAGTGCTCCTACGAAACGTAGTTGTGAAGCCCAACGAAGCTTACAGCGGACGTTTCCCGGACGAAATGCCTTGCCGGGTTACAGTTCGGCTGCGGGACGGCCGGGTGCTGACGCAAGAAGGGCGGGATTATGAGGGATTCCACTCACACCCTTTCACTTGGGAGACCGCCCTCGAGAAATTTAGCCAGCTCAGCGAGGCTTATACCACAACCTCCTTGCAACATGAAATTGCGGATGCTGTGGCGCATCTCGAGAATATCAAAATTGCCAAACTCACGGATCTTTTGGCAAAGGTAAAGACGCCGGCGTCATAACATCGAAGCCCCGTCACCCATTTTCTTTCGGCAACACGAGCAAACCCCGATAATCGAGCCGGGAGGAAAGAAAGGCGCCCGGCAGAGACAAGATCCAGCCTTCTTCGGGATAACGAAATGCATCCACACAAAGCAAGCGATCATCTAACGGAGGTGTTGCAATGATCGAACGTCATCCACATCCCTTTGTAATCGCTGACTGTGATGCTGTGCGGGCACTTTCGACCAAAGTTGAAGCCTGGGGCCAGCATCAGCAGCGCCGGGAAAAACTGTTAAAAGCATTCCGAGAAGCTGCGTGCGCATATGGAAGCGCCCACGATGATAAAGAGCGTCAAGCCTTCTTCCACGGGCTGCTCACTGGCTATGCCGTGGCGCTCAAGCTGTGGTAGAGCGAGATCATTTCCTCCAGACAAGGCTGAAAACCGCGCCGCGTTGGTTGTGAAGAGCGCGCTCGTCTCCGGGAAAGCCATTCCTGAGACATGCCTGGATGAAAAGCTACTGACGCGGAAAGAAATGGATCGCCTGCTCGGTCCGCGCCGTATGAGCGAGCCTGGAAGAAATTGGAGTGGGCGGAACATTGGAAAAAGGTAAGGAGTGTTCTATGGAGCCAAAAAAGACATATAAGACCTACCATTTTAAGAATGCTATCGCTTTGAAGACTGCCCGCCGGGGAATTATGATGAACGAAGGCCACCCGCCGGTCGAAATAGGCAGCCCGCCCGAATTCAAAGGGACTCCGGAAGTTTGGTGCCCGGAAGAACTGCTCATCGGAGCGGTCAACACATGTCTGATGCTGACGTTTTTATCGTATGCGCAGCACCGGAGCTTG
>JBOGJZ010000055.1:0-6052 GCA_050745645.1 Terriglobia bacterium
TCTAGCTCAGACTCACCCATAGCCAGTAGCGCAAAGTTTCGCGTCTGCGAAACTCTGCAGCTGTTGGTTGAAAAACAAGAAAAGGCCGCTGCGCTACCCCGCTCTCGCTAAGACGAAAAGCACCAAAGTTACACAGGCGAATATAGGAGATTTCCTTTGCCCCGGCGTCTTTGAGAGATGCCGTTGATTGTTTCACGGCTTCTCCGCTCTGGATAGTTAACCGCAACTTGAAGGCTCATTGGAATCAGATCAACCTGGGGTTGGCTGCTGATCGGGGGCTGATCTGAAGCCTTGAGAACCCACGATGCGCGGCGTAAACTGAATGGCGATTGTGTGGAGGCAAACCTGTGTTTATCAGCAAGCGGCGTGCCGTACCCAGTAATTTCAAAATGGCGCGCCCGTGCATAATCCTCGCGGCGATTTTAGGGCTTACTCTGCCTGTTCCGTCAATTGGCCATTCTCAGAAAATTTCTGCAGCCGGAGTTGTCCGCATTCCCCTCACGGTAGAAAACGGCGTTCCGCTGCGGATCGCGCTTGTCAGGCGCGCGCCGATCAAACGCCCTGGAATCCAGGTCGAAGGGAGGCTGATGGCGCCGGTCTATGTGTACAATCGCGAGGTCTTGGCCGCCGGCACTAAGATTCTGGGACACGTCACCGAGGTTCGGGGTATGGCGCGCTGGCGGCGCGCCCGGTCGATCATGTCCGGCGATTTCACTCCTTGGCGAACGGCGCAAGTCACCTTTGATACGGTCGTTTTGAAGAATGGGACGCGGCTGCCGGTATTCACAGTAGCTTCACCGGGAATTCCGCAGGTGGTGCGGCTTGAAAGCGCGCCTGCCAAAAGGCCGAAGGATGACCCTATGGCAAAACTGGCCGGACGCGCCCGCCTGCAGGTGAATGCGGAGAAACAGCAGGCCATGGCGTTCATCAAAGGTCCCGGAAAATTGCGCCGCATTATGAATCAGCTAAAATCCATTGTGGTCGCGCGCCTACCCTATCGCCGGCAGGCGTTTCCGCCGGGAACGGAATTTACCGCGGAACTTCGGCGTCCTTTGGCATTTGGAACGGAGACAGTTTCTGCTGTGAAACTGGCGAAGGTGGGTTCACAGCCGCCACCGGATAGCATGGTGCACGCCCGTCTGGTGACCCCGCTCAATTCGGCTACCGCGCGCCGCGGAACGCCTGTCCAGGCCGTGGTGACCCAACCGCTGTTTGCTGCTCATCAACAACTGCTCATTCCGCAAGGCAGCCGGCTCGATGGCGCGGTAATTCGCGGCCGTCCAGCCCGCTGGCTGCATCGGGACGGCAGCTTGCGCTTCACTTTTCAACGCTTAGAACCGCCCGCCTCCCAGCCTCAGACGATTCAGGCAAGTCTGCAGTCAGTGGTGGCGCCGAGCCAGTCTAATCTCAAGCTGGATTCGGAAGGCGGCGTGAGTCCAAAGACCTCAATCACGCGCTATTTGCTGCCGGCCCTCTCGCTCACAATGGCAGCGTGGGTGGCAACCCCAGACCGCGACGCCGTAAACGCGCAGGCCGGCGCAGCCATCCCAGGCCAGGGGGGCACGGTCGGACAAGTGGTAGCCGGCGGCTGGGGGCTGGGCCTGCTCGGATCGGTGGTATCACTTGCCGCTAACTCACGAATCCTTTCCGCTGCCCTGGGCTTTTATGGCGCGGCCGGGTCGGTTTACACGAATATCCTCGCGCGCGGACACAATGTGGTGTTTCCCGCCAATACGCCTATCGAGATTCGCTTAGGTAATCATGAACGGCCCAGGTCCAAACTGAAACTTCCTGCTGACGCAGCCCTGGTTCGGCGCGGCTGAGGCCGAATAGTAAGTCCGCGTTGTCTGGCCTTCATTCGTACTCCTATAATTGCGCTTGGGCTTTCCACGTCATTTCATCATGTTTCGTTTATACGGATTACTGTTCGGCCTTGGAGCTTTGCTTGCGGCGCCTTATTACGTGTGGCGCTACCGGAAATCTGCGTCGCTTAGAAGGTCATGGCGCGAGCGCTTTGGCTATCTGCCGGAAAGTTTTCAGCAACCCGAAAAGTCCGGGAAAGGCTCGATCTGGATTCATGCTGTCTCCGTCGGCGAGACGATCGCGGTCTCAACTCTGGCTCGTGAACTTCAGCGCCGCCATCCTGACCGGAAGATTTTCATCAGCCATGTGACGCCCACCGGACGCGAGACGAGCGAAAAACGGATGCAGGGCCTCGCAGGCCGGCTTTATCTGCCCTTGGATTTCAAAGGCTCTGTCCAGCGGACCTTGGGGCGATTGCGCCCCGCGCTCTTGCTGATCGTTGAAACCGAGCTGTGGCCCAACCTGCTGCGATGGAGCCATGAATCCGGCGCGCGGGTGGTTCTGGTCAATGCCAGGTTGTCACAACAGTCCTTGCAGGGCTATCGCCGGTTTCGGTTCTTCATGCGGCGGGTTTTCCAGCACGTGGACTGGGTTTTTGCGCAGACGCCCGCGGATGCCGCCCGCTTTTGCCAGATTGGGGCGCGACCTGACCGGGTTGTGACGCTGGGAAATCTCAAATTTGACGTTCAGCCGCCTGAGTACACCGGCTTAAGCAAGTCATGGAAGCGCGCCATCGCCGCAACCGGCCGCGGACCGGTGCTGATTGCCGCGAGCACGATGTCTGGAGAAGAAGCCAAGGTGCTCGCGGCATGGAACGAGATTCACCTCCGCCTTCCGCGCGCCATCATGATCCTCGCGCCACGCCATCCGGCGCGATTTGACGAGGCCGCCGGGCTACTCCGCGCAGCAGCAATTCGTTTTTTACGGAGATCAGAACTCCCGGTGAACGAACCGGACCTTTGCCTACGGCTCGCCTCTTGTGACGTCGTCTTGCTGGACAGCATCGGGGAGCTGGCGGGCCTGTTCGCGCTGGCCGACCTGGTGTTTATGGGAGGCAGCCTGGTTCCAACTGGAGGACATAACGTGCTCGAACCAGCACGCTTCGGCAAGCCCGTCATTTTCGGACCGTACATGAGCAACTTTCCGGACGTGGCCCGGCTTTTTCTGGATTACGGCGCCGCCGTTCAGGTAAGGGATGAATCCGAGTTGTCACGCGAGGCTATTGAAATGCTGGAGGACATCCCGCGCCGGCGCGCCGTGGGTGAGGCTGGGAGGAAGCTGATAGAGCAGGGCTCGGGAGCAACGCAGAGAATCCTCGAACGAATCACCGAGCTACTCGATGAGCCGGATGTCAGAGCCAAGCAGGCCGCAGGAGACAAAAGCCAGTGAGCGCGCTGCTCTCGCCTATTTCTGCCGGATACGGCTTGGCGGCCGAGATTCGCGGCTTCGCGTACCGGCGAGGTTGGCTGGCTCAGCAGCGGCTCGCGCGGCCTGTGATCAGCGTTGGGAACCTCAGCACGGGTGGCACAGGCAAAACGCCGCTCGTGGAATACCTGGCCCGTTTAATCATCCGGCAAGGTCTGACGCCGGCCATTCTGACGCGCGGCTACGGCCGGCGGGACGAACGCTCTCTACTTGTCATCGAGCCGGCCGCATCCCGCTCTCCTAATCCGCGCGAGGCCGGGGATGAACCCGCGCTGCTCGCCCAGTCCTTGCCTCAGATTCCAATTGTGATCAGCGCGGACCGGTTTAAGGCAGGCCGGCTCGCCGAACGGCGTTTTAGCGTCGGCGTGCACTTGCTCGACGACGGCTTTCAACACCTCCGGCTCGAGCGGGATCTGGATATTGTCGCCCTGGATGTAACTCAGGAGCTCTCTGACCGGCAAGTCCTGCCCGCCGGCCGCCTGCGCGAGCGTTGCTCTGCGCTGCGGCGCGCAGACATCATCGTTTTGACTCGCACAGATTTGGCTGATCCGGCGCAAACGCTCGCACGCCTGGCTCAGTTACAAGCAAACGCCCGCGTCTTCCACAGTAAAACCAGACTGACGGGATTCGCCGAAATTGCCACAGGCCGCGTGCTTCCACCAGGCGCGCTTGTGGGAAGGCGAATTTGCGCATTTTGCGGCGTCGGAAACCCTAGCGCTTTTTTCCTCAGTCTCCGCCGCTGGCAGCTCAACCCGGTTAGCGAGCGCGCGTTTCAAGATCATCACCTTTATACCGGAAAGGAGCTGGCCAGCCTGCTCCAAAGCGCTCGCGCTGCCAATGCCTCAGCGCTTGTGACCACCGGGAAAGACGCCATGAATATCCCTGCGGCGTGGAAAAGCAAACTGAACGCGTTTTCCTGCGCCATCGAGATGGAAATCTCCGAAGCGGACGTGTTCGAGCGAGCCGTGATGGAAACGCTGACAGGTCCCTGATCGGATCATTCTGAAAATATCTCGTAGCGCCGGCATCCCTTCGCTTTGCACAGGGCAGGCTCTGCCGGCCTTCTCCCAAGCCAGCAAAACGCTGGCGCTACATTTTCGGATCAGCATAACAAAATCGGCTCTCTGATTAATTTTTTCGTCCGGCGGAAAGAATGCCTCCGGCAGGAGTGAGAAGAATCTCATCCACCACTCCCCTTGGCGGCTGCAGCAAAGCAGTAACCACGGCCTGGGCTACATCTTCCGGTTGCAAGAGCGTCGCGCGATCAACCGGGAAATCGAACTCATTCGACATGCGAGTGCTCGTTGAGCCGGGCAGAATGGCCGTCACCCGGATTCCCAGCGGGCGAAACTCCTGCGCGATGACGCGCGTGAAGCCGAGCGCGCCAAACTTGGACGCGCAGTAAGCGGAGCATTTGGGAAAAGCTGTGCGGCTGGAGACCGACAGTATATTGATAATTTGCGGCGTGTGGCCGCGACGAAGCAGAGGCAAGGCGCCGCGCGTGACCGAAAACAGCGCGGTCAAATTCGTGCCAATGTTGCGGTCCCATTCAGCGCGGCTGATTTTTGTGAAGGGCTTGTAAGTAAAAACGCCGGCGCAATTCACGAGGGCGTCCAGATGCTTGAACCGCCTGCGCAACGCGCGAAAAAGTTCCCCAACGGCGCTGTCGTCGGTCACGTCGCATGGGAAGACAGATGCGCCCGGCGCCCGGCGGGCAGCTTCGCGCAGCGCCGGGCTTTCTCGCGCGGCGAGCGTCAGGATCGCCCCATCGCGGGCGCACGCTTCGGCAATTGCCAGGCCGATCCCGCGGCTTCCGCCGGTGATCAGAATGGTCCTTCCGCGCAAGCCGCCGTTCAGATGATCTTTGCTGGCGCGATTCCGGGTGCTGGCGTTCATAGGCTCGGTACCAGACTGATTAGCCCTCCCCCGGCTAGCGCCTCTTCGGTCGTGGGCAGGAAATGGGGGACGCGGCCGCCGCAGGTTAGTATTTGGGGACAGAGGGATCGACTTGGTCCGACCAGGCAAGAATGCCGCCTTGCAGATTCCGGATTTTGCGGAATCCTGCCTTCATCAGGAAGTTGACGGCCTGCGCGCTGCGCGCTCCGGAGCGGCAATGGACCACGATCTCATCCGCCGAATTCAGCTCATTCATCCGCGATGGAACTTCGCCGAGCGGAATGAGTGTTGAGCCCGGAATGCGGCAAATTTCAAACTCGTGCGGCTCGCGCACGTCGATGAGGACGGGCATCTTCTTATCATCCATCAGCCGCTTCAGCTCGACGGGGGTAATCTCAGGAACGCTCATGTCGATCTCTTGCTCCTCGCCTCGAATTCCACAGAACTGCTCGTAGTCAATCAGTTCCGTGATGGTTGGATTTTCGCCGCAGACCGGGCATGCAGGGTTCTTGCGCAGCTTTAATTCCCGGAATTTCATGCCCAGCGCGTCAAACAGCAGCAGGCGGCCAATCAGCGGCTGGCCTTTGCCGATAATGAGCTTCACGGCTTCGAGTGCTTGCAAGCAGCCGATGATGCCCGGTAACACGCCTAGCACGCCGCCTTCCGCGCAGCTCGGCACGAGGCCCGGCGGCGGCGGCTCCGGGTAAAGGCAGCGGTAGCACGGCCCCTCAGCCGCGTAAAAGACGGAGGCCTGCCCCTCAAAGCGGAAGATGCTGCCATAAACGTTCGGCTTGCCGAGCAGGACGCATGCGTCATTCACCAGGTAGCGGGTGGGAAAGTTATCCGTCCCGTCCACGACGATGTCAAA
>JBOGJZ010000056.1:0-20803 GCA_050745645.1 Terriglobia bacterium
CCCGGGAATCTGTTCGGCGCCTTCCTTGTGCCCCGACGCGCCGCAACCGGATCCTCAATCCGAATCCGTAATAGGACTTCACCTTCGATCTGCTGCTTATTGATTCCAAAGCGCTTTCTCGCTTTGCTCCCCCTTCACCTCTGGAGGCCGGTTAGCGCACCAGACCGGCGCCGCCAGCCTCCTTCCGGTGAAGCAGGGTTTGCGAAAGATGAGAGCCATGATTTCAGCACATCTTTATTCGCCACGATGGGATTCATCCAGCTTAACAACTCCAGGCGAGACGAAGGAGACCCATGAGACCCATAAGACAAGAAATTTCAGGGGCAGAGGATGGCATTCCGAGCCCCCTTCGCTTTGCTCAGGCCAGGCTCTTCGCTTGTCTCCTGAGTGTCACATGGGCCTTCGCTCGATCCATAACGGATGAAAATCGCACGCGCCGTCACACGGGGGCTCCGTTTTTCTGCAGATAGTTTCGTATTTTGCGCAAAGTGCTGTACATTTCCGGGAGCCGCATGGTGACGGCGCAGCATTTCAGCCAGAGAGAGTTGTCCATAGCCGGGTAGCCTGAAACTAACTTGCCAGGTTCAACATCATGAGGTATCCCCGATTGAGAACTGACGATCACATTGTCGCCGATGGTCAGATGTCCCGCCACGCCTACTTGGCCGGCCAGAATGACGTTGCGGCCGAGCTTTGAGCTTCCCGCCAGCCCGGCCTGACCACACAAAAGGCTGTTTTCTCCGACATCACAGCCATGCCCTACCTGCACGAGGTTATCCACTTTAGCGCCGCGACGAACGCGGGTGGCGCCAACGCTCGCCCGGTCAATGCAGGCATTGGACTGGATTTCGACGCCATCTTCAATCACAACAGTTCCTGGTTGAACGATCTTGTAGTAGGAACCGTCTGCCTGGCGGGCGAAGCCGAAGCCGTCACCGCCTACCACGGCGCCGTTTTGCAGAATCACATTGTTGCCGATCTGCACGTTTTCGCGGACAACTGCGTGGGAATGCGCAAAAAAACGGTCTCCGATTTTCGCTCCGGCGTAAATTACGACGAAACTCTTGAGCACGCAATCTTCGCCCAGGCAGACGCCGTCTTCCACCACGACAAAAGCGCCGATAGAGGCATTGCGGCCTATGCGGGCGCTCGAGGCGATTACCGCAGTTTGATGAATGCCGGGCTTGGGCCGCACCGGCGGGTGGAAGAGTTCCAAGGCGCGCGCGAAGGCAAGGTAGGCATCATCTGCGCGCAGCAAAGCGTGGCCCGGAAGGTCGGCGCTTAGACCCACGATGACTGCTGCAGCGTGCGTTTCAAGCGCCTTGCGGTGGTATTTAGGGTTTGAGAGGAATGTGAGTTCAGACGGCCGCGCCTCTTCAAGGCCTGCAACGTTTGTGATCTCAATGTCCGCGGGCCCCTCTAGCTTGCACTGAATGAGATCTGCCACATCGCCTAGCTTCATGGTGCGCCTCTTATTTGCCGATAGATTCTGTGACCGGACGCAGGAAATCGCCAGGAGGAGAATCCTCCTGACGGGCTGCATCGAGAGATCATAAAAACCTGGCGCGCAGTTGGGTCAACCGCGGCGCTGCCGTTGATGAACGATATGAAGTCAGACCGGCCTTTGAAGAAAAAGATTAGCATCTTGATTGTGGACAGGGAAGTCATCTTCCGCTTTGGCCTGCGCCGTCTGCTCGGCGCGGAAGAAGATTTCCGCGTGGCCGGAGAAGCGGAAAACATCACGCAGGCGATCCATATGACCCGGCAACTGAAGCCGGCGTTGATTTTCTTTCAAGCGGAGCTGGCGGCCGGCGAAGCGGCCGGTCTGCTGCTGCGTCTTCGCGCAGCTTCCGCGGGATGCAAGGTAGTGATTACAGCCGGAGCTGTTGCCGAAGGAGAATCGCTGCGATTCACGCGCGCAGGAGCTTCCGGCGTGATTCTGAAGTCTGTTGATCCTATCTTGTGGGTGAAGTGCGCGCGCAAGGTGATGGACAATGAAATCTGGCTGCCTAAGCGGGATGTGGCAAAAATGGCGCAACTGCTGGAAGCCGCTCCGCTCAATTTACCTCGTCCCGCTGACACTCTCACGCAGCGCGAAAAGGTGATCGTCAGTTATCTTGTGCAAGGCTGGCGAAACCGGGAAATCGCCCAACATCTTTCAATCAGCGAGCAGACAGTCAAAAACCACCTGCGGGCGGTTTATGACAAAATTGGAGTTTCCGACCGCCTGGAGTTGGCTCTGTACGTGATCTATCAGCGTCTCGAACTGCCCCCAGTAGTTCTGACGAGCCTTGACGCCGGCTAATCCAGGCTCTTTCACCCCACCCTCCTGCAGCAGAAACTGGCGCCAAAGCTAGCAGGTTGCTAAAAAAGTTCATTTTGTCATGTTGAGCCGATTCGATCCTCTCGCTGTCATTCTGAGCGGAGCGAAGAATCTCACGGTAAACTCCGCGAAGTATCTGCTTGTCATATTGAAAAGGAATAACCTAGCAGTTTGTTGAAAAACGTTCCGCCCCTGTCATTCTGAGCGGAGCGAAGAATCTGCTTTTGCTATTTTTAAGGACTTGCGAGATCCTTCCTTCGCTTTGCTCAGGACCGCCTTCGGCTCCTCAGGATGACAGGCTGAGTGAGTTTTTCAACAAACTGCTAGATTCTTCTCTTCGCTCAGAATGACATACTCCGAACCCTTTTTCAGCAACCTGCAATAGCGCTCTTCAACTGGAGCTAACGAAGGCGCCAAGATGCCGCAGCCGTTCGTGCCGGCGATCCAGAAGTTCGCCCGGAGAGAGAGGCTGCAGCTCTTTGAGGCTGGCGGAAATCGACTGGCGCAGCGCAGCGGCGGCGGCGGAAGGATCGGCGTGCGCCCCGCCTGGCGGCTCGGGAACGACTTCATCAATAATGCCCAAACCGCGAAGGTCCTCTGCCGTCAGTTTCAGAATGCGGGCTGCTTCTTCCTTATGATCCCAGTCGCGCCAAAGGATTGAGGAGCAGCTTTCGGGGGCGATGACGGAATAGATCGCATTGCTCATCATGAGAATTTTGTCACCTACCGCAATGGCCAGCGCTCCGCCGCTGCCGCCTTCGCCGTGGATAATCACCACGATCGGGACCGCCAGTTTCGGAATTTCCTTTAAATTGTGGGCGACGGCCTCCGCTTGGCCGCGCTCTTCAGCCCCGATGCCCGGATACGCGCCCGGCGTATCCACGAACGCGACGATCGCTAACCTGAATTTCGCGGCGAGCTGCATCAACCGCAGCGCCTTGCGATAGCCTTCAGGCTTGGGCATGCCAAAGTTGTTCGCCACTTTCTGCTTTGTGTCCCGTCCCTTCTGCTGGCCCACGATCGCGACCGGCAGGCCGTCAAAGCGCGCGAGGCCGCATACCATGGCGCTGTCATCGCCGAACCGGCGGTCGCCGTGCAGCTCCGTAAAATCAGTGAAGAGCATTTTGACGTAATCGAGCGTGTAGGGCCGCTGTGGATGCCGGGCGAGTAATACGCGGTTCCACGCTTCTCCACCACCGGATGCCAGGCTCGCGCTTTGTTGAGGCGCCTCTGGAAGGCCGGGACCTTCGATGACCCCCGGCTTTGGGGATGCCTCCGAGTCCTGCTCCGGTTCGATCCGCTGCTTAAATTCGGGCGCAGCGTTTGACCGCTTAGATCGTGGGTCAGCCATCCCTACCGTCTACCTCAAAAGTAAACCTGAGCGGGGTAGCGCAGAGTTGATTTTTAACTCTGCGGCCTTTCCTTTCCAAGTAAGAACCGCAGAGTTTCGCAAACGCGAAACGCTGCGCTACCTGGTGTAGTGTCCAAGAAATAGGTATACAAATAATCGGGGTGGCGCACACATGGCCGCTCTTTTCCATGTGTGCGATTTTCAAGGGTCGCACACATCGCAAAATGCGCGATGTATGCGCCACCCAGTGAAACAGATTATCCACTTAATTCGTGGACACTACACTAGCTAAATCAGTTGACGCGACTCGCCATCTGCTCAACGCTGACAGCCTCCTTGCCACAAAGTGTTTGCAAACGTGTCAAAACCTCCGGGCTCGCGTTCACACCGGCGGGCTTCCGGCAGCGCAAGCGCGCCTTGAAATCTCCAGACTGAGATAGCTCGAAGATAATGGGACTTTCACCTGGATAAGCCCCAAACACGCTTTCCAAATTGTCCAGCAACCCTTCCGGGGCGGAGCCCAGGTTCAGGCGGATCAAGACTGCGGGCTTCACTTTATTCACCGCTGTTTCAAGCGGCTGCGCTTCATTGACCATTATTTTCGGTTTAGCGTTCTCCTCCCGCCGCAAGCGGCCTCTGATGAGGAGGGCCGAGTCCGGCTTAAGAAGACTTTGGATCTGCTGAAGCGCCTGGGGAAACACAATCAACTCTATGGCGCCATGCAGGTCCTCCAAAGTGGCGCTAGCCCAAAGATCACCTTTGCGGCTTGGCTTAATGCGGACCGAGGTGAGCATCCCGGCGATAGTTACCGGCGTGTCGTTCTCGGCCTCTTCCAGAGAGGCGCTGTCGTGGGGCGTCAGCGAGCGGAGCGCATCGCGGTATTTTTCAAGCGGATGGCCTGTGACGTAGAAGCCGAGCACTTCCTTCTCAGCCGCCAGCCTTTGCGTCTCGGTCCACTCCGTTGTTACGGGAAGGGAAGCGGGCGGCGCCGGCTCAGAAGCGCCCTGACTCCCATGACTGAAAAGCCCTGTCTGGCCGTTCTCCACTTGCCTCTGCCGGTTCTGCCCGAGTTCGATGGCGCGGTCAAGAGTTGCGATCATCTGGGCGCGATGAGCGCCGAGCGAATCCATGGCGCCGGCTTTGATGAGGCTTTCGATGACGCGTTTGTTGAGCAGGCGCAGGTCCACGTTCTCGCAAAACTGAAAGAGATGCTCAAAGCGGCCGAGCTTGTTTCTGGCTTCGAGCACGGATTCAATGGCCGCCTGGCCTACGTTTTTGATCGCGGTCAGGCCAAAGCGAATATCTTGGCCGGAAGGTGAAAACGTGCGATCGCTCGAGTTGACGTCCGGCGGAAGAATTCCGATGCCCATGTCACGGCACTGGTTGAGGTACCGGGTCAGCTTGTCCTGGTTGCCGATTTCTGAGCTCAGCAAGGCGGCCATAAACTCGACCGGATAGTGAGCCTTCAAGTAAGCCGTTTGGTACGCGACCAGAGCGTAGGCGGCTGAGTGTGATTTATTAAACCCATATCCGGCGAACTGCTCCATCAGCTCAAATAGTTTTTCCGCTTTTTTCAGCGGGATATTGTTAGCCCCGGCTCCGGCCAGGAACTTTTCCCGCTGCGCAATCATCTCTTCATGATTTTTCTTACCCATCGCTCGCCGGAGCACGTCTGCTTCACCCAGGCTGAAGCCGGCGACGCTGGCCGCGATCTGCATCACCTGTTCCTGATAGACGATAACGCCGTGCGTCTCCTCAAGAATTTCTTTCAACTGCGGAAGCTCATAAGCGACTTTCTTGCGGCCAGCCTTGCGGGCGATGAAATCATCGATCATGCCGCCTTGAATGGGTCCGGGGCGGTAAAGCGCGTTGAGCGCAGTGAGGTCGGCGAGACGGCTGGGCTTGACGCGCCGCAGAATATCCGTCATGCCGCTGCTTTCAAATTGGAAGATGCCTCCTGTAAGCCCTTTGCCAAGCAGTTCGTAGGCTTGCGCATCATCCAGCGGAAGGCTGGCCAGATCTACCTTTTCGCCGCGCGTGGACTCAATGATGCGGACGGCGTCGTCGAGCACGGTGAGTGTGGCAAGGCCGAGGAAGTCCATCTTGAGCAGGCCGATCTTTTCAAGATCATCCATCGAGTATTGGGTGGTGATTTCATCTTTACTACTCTTGTAAAGAGGAACAATCTCCTGCAAGGGTTGAGGGGAAATCACCACGCCCGCTGCATGAGTTGAAGCGTGCCTGGCTAAACCTTCCAGACTCATCGCCACGGTTAGCAGGTCTGCCACGCGAGGATCGCCATCCCGCGCCTGGCGCAGCTCGGCCGTCTGCTCGATGGCCTCCTGAAGCGTGATGTTCAGCACGTTCGGCACCTGCTTCGCAATCCGGTCGACTTCGGCGAACGGCATGTCCAGGGCGCGTCCCGCGTCGCGGACTACGGCCTTTGCGCCCATCGTGCCGAAGGTGATGATCTGGCTCACGTTATCGCGGCCGTATTTTTCCGTCACGTAGTTGATCACCTCACTGCGGCGGCGCATACAGAAGTCGATATCGATGTCAGGAAAGGTAATTCGCTCCGGATTGAGGAAGCGTTCAAAAAGAAGATCATACTGAAGCGGGTCGATATCCGTGATCCGCATCGAATAGGAAACCAGGCTTCCTGCCGCAGAACCTCGGCCGGGACCCACTGGAATGCAGCGCTCGCGAGCGAAGCGAATAAAATCCCACACGATCAGGAAATAGCCCGCGAAGCGCATCTCTCGAATGAGTTCAATTTCGTGGTTCAGGCGCTCTTCGTAAGCCTCGATCGGATATCGCAGCCTGCCTTCGGCGCGAAGGCGTTCCAGCTCCGGCCGCCGGAGATTGAACCCTTCGCGGGTGACCTTTTCAAAGAAGGTCTCCAGGGTTTCGCCTGGCGGCACCTCAAAGCGCGGGAAAACGTGGTGGTTCTTTTCCAGATGCAGGTTGCAGCGCTCCGCGACCTCGACGGTGCGCCGGACGGCCTCAGGAATCTCTTTGAAGACTTCCAGCATCTCGCCGCCGGATTTGAAATAGAACTGGTCTGAAGCGAACCTCATCCGGGCCGGGTCACTGAGCGTTTTCCCTGTCTGGATACACATCAGCACCTCTTGGGCGCGAGCGTCGGCGCAGCGAATATAGTGGCAATCGTTCGTGGCCACGAGAGGGATGCCCGTTTCCCGTGAAAGGCGAGTCAGGTTGGGATTGATGCGCTGCTCTTCAGGCACGCCCTGATCCTGAATTTCCAGGTAAAAATTGCCCTTGCCGAACACGTCGCGCAGATCGTAGGCCGATTGGCGGGCGGCTTCGTAGCGGTCCGTTGTCAGGGCAGACGCTACTTCGCCTTTGAGGCAAGCGGAAAGCCCGATGATCCCTTCGGCGTGGCGGGCAAGCAAATCTTTATCGATACGCGGCTTGTAGTAGTAGCCTTCGGTATAGGCGAGAGAGACAAGTTTTACCAGATTGCGGTAGCCGCTTTCGTTTTCGCAGAGCAGCACCAGATGATTAGGGCGGTCAGAGTTGGGAGAACGGTCAAACCGGTTGCTGGGGGCTACATAAACCTCGCAGCCGATGATGGGCTTGATGCCTCGCTTGATTGCGGCGTCGTAGAACTTGACAGCGCCGAAAAGATTGCCGTGATCCGTAAGCGCCACGGCCGGCATGTGCAGCTCGGCGGCCCGGTCCATTACCTTTGGGATGTCGCAAGCGCCGTCAAGCAAGCTGTAGTCGGTATGCAGGTGGAGATGAACGAATTCAGAAGCAGGCGTCACATCTTAATTCTATCAGAAAAACTTTTCTCTTCGGCGGCTTCGACGCGCAACTTGACTCGCCGCCCGGTCGTTCTGGCCTGCCCGTGCCGATTCCCGATTGCGGTGGCAGCAGGCAGCTCAGAGTTTTGCGAAACTCTGCGGCGATTGTTTTTTTGCAACCAAATGCCGCAGCGTTACACTGCGAACGCTGCGCTACAAGAAGAGATGGGCCGGCAGGGCAAATGATTCCCGCCTACCGGCTCAAAAGATTGCCGAGGCTGATGAACGCAAGAGGCCGTTTTTTCATCAAATAACATAAGAAGGTCAGATGCCGGAGAAGGTGGTACAGTTTGGATGTAGAAGCGGCTTCATGCCGCATAGGACGAGGTAAGCTCGCCGCACAGAGGAAGACAAGAGGAAACCATGCGCTTCAAAAGGCTTCTAGCACTTTTATGTTGCCTCGTTTTCACCGCCGTCTTCTCAGAGCCGGCTTGGTCTCAGCAGCGAACTCAGGCGCCGGTCAATATTTCCACGAATTCCACGCAAACAGATCCTGCTGCCGAAGCGAGTGTTCCTAAAAGCCTCTCCAGCATTCACATTCAGTCCTCCCTGGTTGAAACCCCGGTAACGGTAAGGAATGGCGCGGGTGACTTCATTCAGAACCTTTCGAAAAACGACTTCAAAGTGCTGGACAACGGGGCGCCGCAGCGCATCGTGAAGTTCGGGCAGGCTACTCAGCCTGTTGCGTTGGTAATACTAGTGCAGACCAATCAGGCGGTAGCTCCGCTACTCGATCAGGTTCGCCCCCTCGGTCCGCTTTTCTCGAACCTGCTGCTGGGCAAAAAGGGAGAGGCGGCGGTGGTTTGTTTCGACACCAAGGTAAGGGTGATGCAGAGCTTTGCGGCTGATCCGGCGATGCTTGGCCAAACGCTCCAGCACATTACAGACGAGGGCACAAGGGCGCGGCTGAACGATGCGCTGGCGCGGGCCATTCTAATGCTTTCCAGCCGGCCTCCCGCCGAGCGGCGAATCATCGTCGCGTTTTCTGAAGGTTTGGACCGGGGAAGCGAGACCACTAAAGAAGAGATCATCCGGGCGGCAACCGGCGCAGACGTAGCCATCTACGGGCTGCAGTTCAAGCCTGCGGCTGTGCTGCTAAACAATCCGGAGCCATCACCGCAGCCGGACGTCCTGGACGATAACCTGGCGAGGCCCGGCCGGCCGGGAGCTCCGAACACACCAGGAACGCTGCAGCAATACTACAGCATGCCCAATATGTCAGCGCTGCCGTTAATCTCAGGTATCGGCAACATGATCGCATCTGCAGGAGGCAATAATCTCCTGAAACTTTATGCGGAATTCACCGGCGGCACGGTGTTCTCGCACTGGAAGAGCAATCAGCTCCAAAAGCAATTGACGCAGGTCGCCTTAGAGGTGAACAGCCAATACATGCTGGCCTACGTTCCAAGCACGCTGGATGAAGCGGGCTTTCACCGGGTGCAAGTTCACGTGACCCAGCCCGGCCTGAAAGTTAAGGCCCGCGCCGGATACTTTTACAAGCCGAAAAGCAAGTGACCAGCCGCGTGACGGCTCTTGGGTTCCATGCCGCCGCCAGGGGGGCGTTAGTCAAAGCCCCGGTAATCCCAAACATGGATTCGCTTGCCGGTGCTGAGTTCGAGCTGTGCAAGGTAGGGCCGCATATCCTCGGGCAGCACCTTAAGCGCTAATGCCTGGAGGCTCGTGTCTTCACGGTAGACCACAGTGAAAAAAAGATTGCTTTTCCCGCCTGACCCGGAGGGTTTAACTCTCCACCGCAGCTTCATGTGCTTAATGGCGCGGCTGACGGAAGGGCGGTACTCCATATCCGTGATGGAATTGAACGGAATGGTGATGGCGCCGTCCGGGCATTCAAAGATCATTGAAGTATGCGTCAATTGAAGCTCGCCCTGGCAGCCGGCCTGCAATTCCTGCGTACCGCCCGCGTAGGTAAAGCGGGGAGCCCGTCTAGCCTTGAGGGCTAGCAAGGGCGAGGCGATACCCGCCTGCATTCCAAGCAGACCTAAAGCTAAAAGACTCGCTTTGACGGCGGCGGTCATTCTCATCTGAATTCCTTTTCAGTGATCAGACTCCGGCTGGCGCAGCGCGAAGTCAAGCTTTACAGGAACCCTCACCTTCGCATTCCAGGGGAACGTCAAGATTGCCCCAGCGCGCCGGCTTGAACTTCCACAGCGATACAATCTTCTCAGCCTCTCCAGATTCCCCAGCCGTTCCCGATAGCGGAGTGGAGTCTACCACGCGTCCCTTGCCGCTGACCAGCACCGCATCGCCACCCAATCCGCCGGTCCGAGCGATGGAGAAGCGGCGAGCGCCTGGGGCGGGCGAGCATTACGAGCACGGCTAAAACTCGCGGCATTTGATAAGGCGGCGTTCCGGACCCCGGGGTAAAACAGGGACGAGCCAGGGCAACCGGAACTGAACAAAGAATTGCCAGCACTGTGGCTCCCGCCTGCCAGCGCTTCCCGCTAGGCGTCGGATTCAAGGACGACTTGCGCCACCACATAATGATCCGCGTGTGAAAGGGAAATAGCGGCGCGGGATATCCGAAGTTCCCGGGCGATTTCACCGGCGCGGCCTCGGAGCGACAACTCCGGTTTTCCGCTTGGGAGATGGATGATTTCCACGTCCCGCCAGCGGACTCCAGCTCCCCATCCTGTTCCTAGAGCCTTAAAAACAGCTTCTTTGGCGGCAAATCTCGCAGCGTAGCGCTCCGCTTTATTTTTGAAACGTTCGCAATAGGCAATTTCATCAGGAGTGTATATGCGCTTCCTGAAGCGGTCGCCATATTTCTTAAAGCTCTGCTCAATGCGTCTTGTTTCCGCAATATCAATGCCAGTGCCAACGATCATCAGCAAGTGTCCTCGGGGATCCGCGCCCCCGGCCACGGGGCGCCTCCACCCCAAAATAGAAATCACCCGACCCGGCTCGCACGGGGGTCGAATTCACCAGCGCCGCCCTTCAGGCGCAGCCTCTCTTAGGCCATCGAGGATTGCGGATATCCGTGCGGTGAAATCAAGGGGAGGATCTGGAACCCTCGCTTGCCTGGTTAGCATGAGTTTAGCACGGCGGCAACGTCATCACTAATCCGGTGAAGTCTGATGGGCTGGAGGGGAGAGACTACTGACCAGATTTTCCAAATCCCGGCTGCAAGCCTGCGGATCAACTCCGCTTGATTCGAGTTGGGCGTAAAAGGAAGGCAGGTTTTGCTGAAAAAATTGCACCGCCATGCCCGGCTGGCCGGCCTTCGAATAGTCCGTCGCCACGGTTTGCAGGAGACGAAGCGAGCGCTGTTTATCGCGCCGCCATTTAGCCAGGTCGCCTTGTAGTACTCGGTTCAGAAAGGCTGTGTAGTGGGCCGTCTGGTCTGAGAGCTGGCCATTATTGTAGGCATAGACGGAGATAACATCCGCCGCATCAGCATGAGGTCCGCAGACGGTGCGGTAAGGGCGGTGAGCCACAAGCTGCCAACCGGGATCGTGATTCAGATGAGATACATCCAGGCCCTCGAAGGGTAATCCGTCCAGCCCTGTAATTCGCCCTAGAACCTTGACCGAATCCTTGCCGAGCTCGATAACGGTTACTGTGCTGCAGCAATGGTCACCCCCAGAATACTGGCCGAGAATAACATCCGGATTGCCGTCGCCGGTGAGGTCTCGCGTATAAAGCGGACCTCCGCGAATCCGCAGATCAGGCAGCCCGTGCCGCCCTGCGAAATCGTAGAGCTTGGACCAGGGAACTGTGGAGGCCTCGACGGTATCCACCTTGAAAACGGATTGTCCGCTGCGGTCATAGATCACGAAGCGGTAAGATGCAAAAACCAGCGGGGCGGGCGTAGCGCGGTAAAACTCGGCACGGTATCGTCCGAGATAAAACGTCTTCACCTGTTCGTAACCAGGAATGTTAGGAATTTGTCCCCTCAGTCCGGTGGTTTTCAACACAAAGTTTTCGGCCGAGGCAGCCATATTGGTGAACATGGATCCGCTCCATCGGCGTTGTATTCCAAGCACAATTAATACTAAAAGGGCGGTGATCACGATAGAAATGATGGTTTCGCTTTTTTCCATAACGACTGATGCCGCTACTCGTAGCGCAGGGCCACGATTGGGTCAAGCCGGGCGGCTTTCACCGCTGGCCACAACCCGAAGAAGAGACCCACACCAACCGAAACAATGAAGCCCGCCGCCACAGCCCACAAGGGAACAGCGGAAGGCAGCTTGGGGACGAATGACCGGATGATCAGGCTGGCAGCCCAGCCAGCTGCGATCCCAATCAGGCCTCCGGCGCCCGTCAACGTCATCGCCTCCAGAAGAAATTGCCAGCTAATGTCCTTGCGGCGCGCTCCGATCGCTTTGCGGACTCCAATCTCTCTGGTGCGCTCAGTAACTGAAACCAGCATGATGTTCATCACGCCGATGCCGCCCACCAGCAAGCCAATCGAAGAAAGCACGATCATCGCCAAGGCTGTCGTCCCGATGATGGCATTGAACTGCTGGATGAACGAATCAGCGGTGGAAAGGCCGAAACTGCTGGGTTGCCACGGCCTGTCTCCTCTCACACGGCGAAGCACGCCGGTAATCTCATCGATGGCGGCGCTCCTTCTTCCGGGAAAGGCTACGGCCAAAATAAAGTTGTCTTTCATCGCCGGATACAAATCCCTGTATGTAAGATATGGGATATAGACCAGGCGGTTATCACCGGTATCGATCAGAAACTCTTTCCTTGGCCCAAGCGTGCCAATCACCTGGAAATTATGCCCGCCCACATCAATGGTTCTACCGATTGGGTCCTCGTGAGCAAAGAACATTTTCACCACGTCGGAGCCGATAACGGCCACATTGCGGCGATGCCGGTTTTCTGTAGAGGTAAAGAGGCGGCCCTCTGCCAGTTCCGCATTACTGACGGCAAAATCGTTAGGCGTTGCTCCGAGGAGATTGCCGTCCACCATCTCCTGGCCTCTGTATTTGATGACGGGCGGAACTGACCCCCACTTCACAAGCTCCAGAGCAACTTCTCGCACATCCGGACACTGCTGGGCGACAGCCATTGCCTGTTCATAAGTGACCGGCTTTCGCATTCTTTCTTCCGGGGTGAGATGGAAATGAATGCCGGGCTGGAACTTGTACACGTAAACCGTCTCTGTGCCAAATTGCCTGGCTATTTCTGATACCTGCCGCTCGAGTCCGGTAATGATGGAGGCTACCAGGATGACTGTGGCCGTCCCGATGAGCACGCCGACAATCGTCAGAAATGAGCGGAGCTTGTGGCTTCGCAGCGTGTCCACCGCCAACAGCATGCTTTCCCGTACCGTGGCGCGATCCATCGCCATGGTTAATTTTCCATCCTCAGGGCATCGATCGGATTCAGCTTCGAAGCCTTATTGGCTGGGTAGATTCCGAAGAAGAGCCCTATGAGCGCGGAGAGGGCCAAGCTTAAGATCACAGCGTTTACCGGCACCGTGGCCGCGTCGAAGATCAGGCGTACGGCTGCGGTAACGGCAAACGCCAAGGCCACGCCTACCGCGCCTCCTGCCCCTGCAATCACGGTCGATTCGGTGATGAACTGGATGAGAATGTCGCGCTGCCGGGCTCCCAGCGACTTGCGGATGCCGATTTCGTGGTAGCGTTCCGTGACGCTCGCCAGCATGATGTTCATGATGACGATTCCGCCGATGACCATAAAAACGGCCACAACGCCGATCGCCGCCGCGAAAATCGAGCCCGTTAGATCCTGCCAGGCCGCCATGATGCTTTCGGACGAATTGATTCCGAACGTGTCGCGTTGCCCGCCGGGAATGTGACGTTTGATGCGCATCAGCGCGTTGGCTTCATCTTCAAGCGGGGCCATTTGGCGGCCATCCCACGCCTGCACGAAAACGTTGAGTTGAGGCTGGGCCACGAACATCTTTTGAAAAGTGCTCAGGGGAATTTGGGCGAAATTGTCGCGGCTCAGCCCGAACGTTGTTCCAATCTTTTTGGCTACGCCGACGACGCGGAATGGAACGCCGCGAATCAGAATCTCGCGGCCAACCGGATCGCTATTCGTGAAGAGCTTATCAACAAGATCCTGGCCGATAAAGCATACCATCGCCCGATGCGCGTAATCGGAGCCCGTGATGTACCGTCCGTAGGCCACTTCGGTTTCCCCGATGTCTGCTAAGCCGGGAGTAACGCCGCTCACTTGCACGGCGTCGATATTTTGCCGGCCGTATTTCACTTCGGGTTGAGGATTAAGGTTCGCCGCCGCGCCGATGTTTTTGTAGCCGCCTAGATTCTGCCTGATAAACTCGTACTCCTCGATCCGGATGGGACGGTTCCGCCGCCGGGCTTCGAGATGTTCTTTGTAGGTCTGCGCCCAGCGAAATTCGGAAAGAATAAAAGTGTTCGCGCCCATGTTCGCCAGGTGCTCGGCGACGTATTGATTTAGCCCGTTGACCACCCCCATCACCACAATCAGCGTCGCGGTTGATATCACCACTCCCAACAGCGTCAGGAAGGACCGCAATTTGTGACTTTGAAGCTCGCCGAGGGCGATCCCGAATGCTTCTCGTGACGTGGACCACAAACTGGCGCGCCGGCGAAGGGAGGCTAATCTCGCGCTCATCACGGGGCGAGATGGATGTTCCATGTCCACATGCACTTCCTATGACCTTGGCATCTTGCCGGCAAGGGCACCAGCGCCCTTGCCGCGACGATGCCGGGATGGTGACGTTGCACTGGCGCTGCGCTAGTCTCCCGACTTATGAGTTCGTTGGATAAGTCCGAATGTCATTCCGAGCCCGGGAACCTGCTCGTCGCCTTCCTTGTGCCCCGACGCGCCCCGGCGCTGCAACGGGTCCTCAATCCGAATCCGTAATAGGACTTCACCTTCGCTCTGCTCCTTATTGATTCCAAAGCGTTTTCTCGCTTTGCCTACCCCTCACCCCTGGGGGCCGATTAGCGCGCCAGACCGGCGCCTTCAGCCTCTTTCCGGTGAAACCGGGTTTGCGAAAGATGAGAGTCATGGTTTCAGCGCATCTTGATTCGGAATTCATCCAGCTTAACAACTCCAGACGAGACGAAGGAGACCCATGAGACACCTGAGACAAGAAATTTCAGGAGGCAGAGGATGGCATTCTGAGTTCTTCGCTTGTCTCCTGAGTGTCACATGGGCCTTCGGTCCACCCATAACGGATGAAAATCGCCTGCGCCGTCACCCGCGCGTAAGCGGGGGTCCAGGCCACTGGGCTCCCGCTCCCCCGCCTGCGCGGAGGACAAGCTTCGCCGGAATGACCAAGGGGTGACTTTCGAGAGAGCGGAGCGACCTGTCCCGGCGAAGTCGGGAAGGATCTCCGCATTTCGCTCAGGGTAAACCCCGCGAGGAATCTGCTTGTAACCGGGACATTGAAAGCAAAGCAGATTCCTCGCCCGGTCAGAAAACACCGGCCCTCGGAATGACAGCGGCCCGGACATCACTTTTTCAGCGAACCTCTGACCCGGGAAACTAGCGTGTTTGTTCGTCGCGCTCGATCTTGCCGTCGCGGATGTGGATGACGCGGCGGGCGTGCACGGCGACGTCGCGTTCGTGCGTGACCACCACAATCGTGTTCCCTGTCTGGTGAAGGCGGTCAAACAGAGCCATGATTTCAACTCCCGTGGCGCTGTCCAGGTTCCCTGTGGGTTCATCGGCAAGAAGCAGTGAGGGATTGTTGACGAGGGCTCGCGCGATGGCCACGCGCTGCCGCTGGCCGCCAGAGAGTTCGCTCGGTTTATGGCTCATTCTCGTCTCCAGGTCAACCCGGCGCAGTGCTTCGCGAGCCCGTTCCAGCCGCTCAGCTGCCGGCGCGCCGCCATAGACAAGGGGAAGCTCAACGTTCTGGAGAGCGGTCGAGCGGCCGAGCAAGTTAAAAGTCTGAAATACAAATCCGATTTCCTTGTTGCGGATCGTGGCCAGGTCATCGTCCGAAAGCTCGCTCACCAGTTTCCCGTTCAGCCAGTACTCGCCGCGCGTAGGTGTGTCCAGGCATCCAATCAAATTCATCAAGGTAGACTTCCCCGAGCCCGATGGCCCCATAATCGCCACGTAATCTCCGCGCTTCAAATCAAACGACACGCCGCAGAGGGCGTGTACTTCGGACGCACCCATTGAGTAGGTCTTCCAAAGATCTCGAGCATGGATCAGCACGCCGGAAGGCAGCGCCTTTTCCTCTGATAACTGGGGTGATGCAGCAATTTCCAATCCCATAAACATCCGTTCAGTAGCCGCTTGAAACATTCTGGCCGGGCGGCGCGGCGTTGTTAATCCTGATCCGTGCTCCACTGCGCAAGGTTCGCAGAGCGGAATAACTGCCCGTAACGATCTCTTGCCCAGGCTCAAGCCCGCGAGTGACTTGCACGTTCATAGCGCCCATGATGCCGGTTTCGACCGGCGCAAAGATGGCATGGCCATTGCGAACCACAAACACACCCTGGACGTCGCTGTTATCCGGATCAAATCCCGATGCTGCGGTTGCGTTGTTGGCGGGCTGAAGGTTTGCCGCCATCGCCTTGCCTTGAGCGCCCCTGGGGGGCGCTTGAAGCTCCCGCCTCGAACGCAGAGTGAGCGCCTGGATCGGTATGCTGACAGTATCCTTCGCGACAGCGGTGATGATCCGGGCAGTGGCTGAAAGTCCCGGGCGCAAAATGGCAGGTGGATTGTTCAGGCGCACGATCACCTTGAATTGCTTCGCTTCCTGATCGCTCGTATTGCTGTCCTGAATACTCGCGGTTGTGGTCTCGCCCGTCGTGCTGCTGATCGCGCTCTGCCCGATTTGTGTGACTTCGCCTCTCAACGTCTGGTCAGGCAGCGCGTCGACCGCTACATAGGCGGGCTGGCCTATGCGGATACTGGCAATGTCCGTCTCATCCACAAGCACTTGGGCGTCCATAACAGAAAGGTCAGAAACCTGGAACAGAAGACTGCCAGTCTGGTTCTGGACTCCGGGAACCACATTTTCGCCGGCATGGACAGGCAGAGATGTGACGACGCCGTTGTACGGTGACGTGTAGATTGTCTTATTCTGCGCGTCTTTGGCCCGCACTAGCGCGGCCTGATTCTGCGCCACCTGTGATTTGGACATATCAGCGTTGAATTGCGCCTGCCGGAACTGCGCCTTGGACTGCTGGAGGCGGGCCTCAGCAGACTGAACACCGGACTGAGCCACGCGGTAGTCACTGCGGCGCTGGTCGAAGTCCTGCTTGGCAATGAGGCTGTCTTTAAGCAATTCCAGGCCCCGCTGATAAGACAGCGTCTTTTGAGTCAATTGATATTTCGCCTGCTCCAGATCGGCTTGGGCGGTTTTCATAGCCGCCGCCGCTGACTGGACTGCTGCCTGCGATGCCTGCAAATCCGCTTGAGAAGTAGCTAGCGCCGCGTTCTGGGCGTCAACGTCCGCCTGTTGCTGGATGTCCTCGGTCCTCAGCAGGGTTTGGCCCTTCTTCACCCGGTCGCCTTCTTGAACGTAGATATCGGTAATCCTGCCAATCGAATCGGCATTCACGTTAGCATAGTTTTCCGGCTGAATTTGCCCGGATGCTGTCACCACGGCAGTCAATTCTCCCCGCGTCACCTGGCTGGCCTGCACTGTTACTACACCTCGCCTGCTCCACCAGATTCCGGCCAAAACTACAATTACCACAACCAGAATGCCCAGCCACGTCACCAGTTTTTTCTTGCGCCGTGTCACCGAATCTCCTTGGAAAACCAGCTTAATTTTACGCCTTTCCCGGTGGGTGTGACATAGACGGGATCGGCGGAAAGCTTCAGGTGCAGGCCGTGCCGGTTAGCGCGAACGCCGTGCAGCCGCGCCCCTTCAAAGCCGGTAGCTCGAAACCTCCCGCGGACGTGCGGAATAACGACGGAGTGGGGCATGGTCGATGTGGTCCATGCAACAAGGCAAGCCGAGCCGCCGCGAGTGAAGAGCAGCACATAATCCCCGGGGTCGCCCACCGCCAGCCGCCGGCTGAACCGGTAACCCGCAAGGGTGTGCGTGAGCGTCGCGGCAGCCCGATAGTCTGGTTTGGGCGTAAACACCGGCTGCTCGCCGGTACGATAGGCAAAGCGCACCAACCCGAAATGCGCCTCAGGGTCTACTGGATCCTGACCATCGTCGCGCCAGTCGTACCAAATCGTAAGCGGCACGCCGTTTGCCGTTTCAAAGAGCCATTCGCGCGCGAGCATCCGAGCCTGCGTCTGCTCATTCATATGGTCGTATTTCCAGGTGGAGGAATATCCCCACTCGCTGGTAATGACCGGTATCTTTTTGCCTGGGGGCGTGTAATGCGCAATCAGGGCGCGAAGCGCCCGCAGTTCCGGCAGGACGGTTTCCGGATCGCGCTGCCGGTAGGGATGCACGGAAACGCCCGACCAATAATTGAGCAGGCCGGCCTGGAAGCACGCGGCGAGGAAGCGCAGGTCAATCAGGGCGCTAGCGGGCCCGACGATCGTAGCGCCTGGATCGGCTTCCTGAATGGCCTCCCCGGTGGCCAGCGCCAGAAGGATGTAATCCTCGACGTGCGGTTTGGGCTTCCAAAATCGAATGTAGTTCGGCTCGTTATACATCTCCCACACCACGCCCCGTCCGTGAAAGTGGAGCGCAGCGGCGGCAGCCCATCGCGCAAAAGCCGCGCGGCCTGCTTCTGTGTGCGGAGGGAGGCCGTGATCGTAAAATTTGTTGGCGTAGCAGAGTATCAGAAGCGGCCTGATGTGATAGGGTGCGAGAGCTGCCAATAGTTTGTCATAGGCGGAAAAATCGTATTCGCCCTTCACGCGCTCTGTCGCGCTCCAATCGAGGTCCATGCGAATCCAGCGGACGCCAGTAGCCGCCAATTCTCGCATTTCGCCCGGCTGCGGAGAGGTAAAGTGAATGTCCACGCCAAGGTTGCCGGGAATCGCGGGATCGAGTGGGATTTGAGCCTCGGCCATTCTTGGAGAAATGGCGAGAAGCGAAATGAAGCAGGCCAAGAGCAGTCTGATACAGCCTCCCTGGCAGCGTCGTACGAATCTAGTAGATTGATAAAAACTCGAAGCATGTCATTCTGAGGAGCCTAAGGTGGTCCTGAGCAAAGCGAAGGAAGAATCCCGCAAGTCATTAATTTGACACGAACAAGATTCTTCGCTTCGCTCAGAATGACAGCCGAAACGAGTTTTTCAGCAACCTGCTGGATAGCGCTCCCTGTGTTTCCAGACAGCAAGTTAACGCCCGCGAAGGGGCGGTCAACGGGCCCGCCGAAGGCCGCAAGACGCTCCGCGAGGCTTACAGGCGCGCTACAGCATCTGCTCGACGATGCCGGGAACTGATTTCAACGCTTCCCCCAGCATGGCTGGATTTTTTCCGCCCGCCTCAGCCAAATCCTTCCGGCCGCCGCCCGACCCATCAACCATCGCTGCCGCCGCCTTGACGATTTTTCCGGCGTCAAGCTGAGAGGTGAGGTCCTTTGAAACTGCGGCGACGAGAGAAACTTTGCCATCCTCGGCGCTGCCCAGCACAATAACGCCGGAGCCAAGCCTGCCGCGCAGGTTGTCGATCATCTGGCGCATGGCGGCGCGGTCTGGAACTTCGACTCGCGCCGCGAGCACACGCACGCCTTTCACGTCCTGGACACTTTCGAGCAAATTTCCAGCCGAAGCGACGGCGCGCTTGAGCTGCGCAGCTTCTAGTTGCTTCCGCAGTTTTTTCTCTTCTTCGGAAAGTCTTCCGGCGGCAACCACCAGCTCGTCGGGCTTGGCGTGCAGCGTTTCGCCGAGTTGCGCCAGCGTTCCGCTCGTCTTACGCAAGGTTTCAAGCACTCCCGTGCCGGTTATCGCCTCAATGCGCCGCACGCCTGCGGAAATGCTGCTTTCTGAGACCAGCTTGAACAGGCCGATATCACCGGTGCGCCGCACGTGCGTGCCGCCGCAAAGCTCTTTGGAAAATGATCCGTCAGCGACGGAAACTACGCGCACTTTATCTCCGTATTTTTCGCCGAACAGCGCCATGGCGCCGGAATCAAGCGCGGCGTCGAGGTCCAGCACTTGAGTGTGCATCTCCTCATTGGCCAGAATGTGGCGATTCACGAGATCTTCGATGTCGAGCCGGTCTTGCTCTTCGAGCGGAGCGTAATGGTTGAAATCAAAACGCAAGCGGTCCGGGGCGACCAGCGACCCGGCTTGCTTCACGTGCGTGCCAAGTGTGGCCCGCAACGCCGCGTGGAGCAGATGGGTTGCCGTATGATTGCGCCGGATGGCGGCGCGGCGTTCGGCGTCCACTTGCGCCGTGACCTTCATGCCGGCTTCGAGCGGCGCAAGCGTCTTTACCTTGTGTACGATTAAACCCGTGACAGGCCGCTGCGTATCTTCCACGTGGGCCAGTTCTTCGCCGGAAGCAGAGAACAAACGGCCCATGTCACCGATCTGCCCGCCCGCTTCAGCATAAAAAGGAGTGTGATCCAGGACAACTTCAGCCTGAGTTTTGGCAGCAACCTGCGGTACCCTCGCGCCATTAACGATCAGGGCCGCGATGCGGCAATCCGAGGATTCTGTTTGTGTGTAGCCATCAAAAATGGCCGGATGTTCTTCGGCTAGCTCCCGGTAAACCGGCGAAGCAACTTTCTTCTCCGCGCCTTTCCAGCTTGCCCGCGCCCGCGCCCGCTGCGAACGCATTTCGCGTTCATACCCATCTGAATCGATGCCCAATTTATAATTCTCGACAACATCTTTAACGAAGTCGGGTCGCAACCCAAAAGTGTCGTGCAGCTTGAAGAGAGCCTCTCCCCTTATCCACCCGGCATGAGGTGGAGGAATCTCCGTACGCTCCCGTTTCGGAGTCCTCTTCTCCATCTCCACGACCAACTCGATGCTGTAACCGCCGTGGTCGTATGCGTCTTGCCAAACACCAAATTCCACTGGTACGACGTTGAAATTGTCATCTAGCCTAATTTGCGCTTCGCTGTGGCGGAGATGCCCTAATCCTATTTTTGTCGTATGGGCATACCGCTCTTCCTCAATCTTGATGGCCTTCGCCACATGCTGCGCGGATTCAATCAGTTCGGGATACGCGCCTTTCATTATTTCCACCACTTCGCCCGACATTTTATAAAGAAACGGTTCATTCAGGCCTAGCGTCTGGCCGTGATAAAGAGCGCGGCGCATGATAAGACGCAGCACGTAACCGCGCCCTTCATTCGAGGGCAGTACGCCGTCGGAGATCAAAAATGTCGCGGCGCGGCTATGATCGGCGATGATGCGCAGCGACACATCCGTCTCATGATTCGCGCCGTATTCAACGTTGGCGAGCTCCGCAGCTTCGTCAAT
>JBOGJZ010000057.1:0-2151 GCA_050745645.1 Terriglobia bacterium
GAACGATTCCCGAAGAAGTGAAGCAGCGCATCCATCAGGAGTTGCTGCAGCATTTCCGTCCGGAATTAGTGAACCGCATCGATGAGATCGTCATTTTCAATTCACTCGGCAAAGCTGAGATCGAAAAGATCATCGACCTGCAGCTTCAACGTCTCCGCGCGCTGCTCGACGAACGGAAAATCCACATCGAACTCAGGGCTAATGCGCTGGAGCTGCTTTTCCGCGAAGGCTATGACCCGCAGTTCGGCGCCCGGCCTCTGAAGCGTGCCATCCAGCGTTCCATTCAAGACCCGCTGGCCATGAAGATGCTTGACGGCGAAATCGTGCCTGGAGATTCGCTCACGGTCGATGCGGATTTGAAGAAGGGCGAGATGAAGTTTGAGAAAGAGGGTGTGCGGGCGGTAAAAGCGTGAGTACAGAAGGGTATCGCGGGGTTTCGCAGTTTTTTTCAAGAGTTCCCAGCCAGTGTCGAGTTCACGGACCACCGAAACCCTGTACCGGTGTGAAAGTATCGTCAAGAGCTATGACCGAGCAGGAGCTTTTATTTTGTTCGTTCGCTAGAACAATCAATGCGCTATTTGCGAAATCAAGCCATGCGTTACACCCACCCTCGGATATACCGTAAAATTTCTCGGCGCGTCAGATGAAGCGCTTCCCGTCGGGTTCTGGTGCGACGCGGGAGTTCAGTCATTTCCGCGTCGACCACAGGCCAATATCGGCTAAAAGTTTTGAAGTCCCAGCCCTCTCCCTAGGGAGAGGGTGTCCCGCGGAGCGGGACGGGTGAGGGGTCAGTTGAGTCCGAGAATTCCTACTCCGAGAGTCCGCGAATTGAGGCGCGGCGAGACTGAAGCAGAGAAAGCCGCATGGCGGCTTTTGCGTGCCCGCCGCACAGGCCTCAAATTTCATCGCCAGCATCCAATCGGGAAATATGTGGTGGACTTTTACTGCTTCGAGCTTCGGTTGGCGATCGAACTCGACGGTAGCGCGCATTCCCAGCCGAGTCAGATAACGAGGGACAAGGCAAAGGATTCGTGCTTACGGAGCATCGGAATTCGAGTGCTCCGCCTCCCAAACGGCCTGGTTCTGGAAGATTCTGAAGGATTTCTGAGCAGGATTCGAGCGGCTTCACTGTCACTTTAATTCGGAGTTCTGCTCTGGACCACGAAACAAACCCCTCACCCGGCTCGCTCCACTCGCCACCCTCTCCCTTGGGAGAGGGACGGGCGTTTTTATTGGAGGCCCGCGCCGTGGGCCACAATCTGTCGCCGCGCGTGCGGCTACGGCCGCGCCTAAATATGCGAAGGTTTGACTTGAATCACACCGCCTGTCGCGGTGAGAGCTCAGAACCAGCGCAGAATCCAACCTGCTGCGTAACCGATCAGCCCACCGTTGAAGAGCAAAGGCTCCAGCCAGTCTCGAAGGCTTATCAGAGTAGGATCGGCAACGACGGGCCAGGGACCGTAGCCGCCCCAATAGACTTTCATCAGTAAGGCCAGGGCCAAGGCGGCAAGAGCTTTTCTACGTATTTCGTGCGCCCTGATGGCCCCCACTAGCGGCTCTCTAGCGGGCGCGTAGAGCGTGCCGCCACTGGTCAATGGATAGTGGCACTTTGCGCATTCGATCGCAAATCCATAAACAGGAAAACTACAACGAGGGCAGCGATGCATTGATATCCTCCTATTCCGGCGCCGCCGGCTAGGCCGGTGAAGCTCGGTAATCTCGACCGGAATCTATCAAATCGTATATTGCCCTATGAGTAAATGGTACTTTCGTACTGTTGAGCCAAGGAAGACAAATGAAACGCAATCCCGCCAGAAGCGGGTACAGATACCTGCCTTGTCCACGACCGCAATGCATGGGGTTTTAAATCGATCCATGAGAGCAGTTGAGCGCCAGTAAGCGCGCGGCATCGGCACCCGCTACAGCGACTTCACCACTGCCTCTAAAACGGCCTTTCAGCATCCGGACGCTTAATTTATCAACATTAACGTGGCTGAGGCCGATGCATACAAGCATGCCGCTTTGCCTTTAGCAGTTTGTTGAAAAACTCACTCAGCCTGTCATCCTGAGGAGCCGAAGGCGACGAAGGATCTCGCAAGTCCTTAAAAATAGCAAAAGCAGATTCTTCGCTCCGCTCAGAATGACAGGGGC
>JBOGJZ010000058.1:0-8064 GCA_050745645.1 Terriglobia bacterium
GCCTCAATCTCGGCGGCGAGCCGTCCGGTCACATTATTTTTTCAGACTTATCTCTTGCCGGCGATGGCTTCATCACGTTGGTTCAGATGCTGAGCCTGCTCGCAGCAACAGGGGCGACGCTTGATGAGCTGATGCGCGATTACCGGCCTTTTCCGCAGATTATCTTGAACGTCCGCGTGCGGGAAAGGGAACCGCTGGACGCAGTCCCCGGGGTGGCGCGCGCGCTGGAGAATTGCCGCGGCGACCTTGGCGAGCGCGGGCGCGTCGTCCTCCGTTATTCGGGCACGGAGCCGCTGGCGCGTGTCATGGTTGAGGGTGAAGACGCTGCGCTGGTCCTTCGCCACGCTGAGCAGATTGCCGCCGCGGTCGAATCCGCGCTGGGCAGCGCCGGCTGAGACGATTGACGGCACTTTAATGTACAGACTCAATCAGGGGGTCTCTGATGGGCAGTCCCTTCGGCAACTTGAACGTTGTTAAAAGCTGGAAACCCGGAGACACTCGCGAGCTTTCCGAGCAAGTCTTGAAAAGAGCCCGCATCGAAGGCCTCTACGACTCCTATTCGCAGGTTTACGAGCTTGACGGCGCACGCTGGAAAGTTCGTGACCAGATGAGCAAGCCGGACGGCGAAACCCTTTACACGATCGTTTGCGTGAACGAATAGCGCGGCTCGAATGCTGGAGGCCGGGCAACTCCCCAATTTGCGAGGCCATCGTAAGAGGGAACGTCAGTGTGCCGGAGGATGACTGCCGTGAAGCAACTCAGCGTTGCCCACCTTATAATGGCTCTCTTGCTCTCCTGTGGCCTTGCTTGGGCGCAATTATTTGCGACTGCGCCAGCCACCGCGCGAAAAGCTCCTCAACCCGGGGATGAAATTGTGATCCCGGCGGGCACGCAGATCCCCATCGAGCTTACCAGCAGCGTGAGCTCGCGAACGGCTTACGCGGGCCAGCCCGTTTACGGCCGCACCACCTATCCTGTCACAGTAAGCAACCGCATCGTGATTCCTGTCGGCGCTTATGTGCAGGGAACGGTTACGCAGGTGGTCCGCCCGGGGCGCATCCGCGGCAAGGCTCAGCTTGGCTTCCGGTTTGAATCAATCACCCTGCCGAGCGGTGTCACTAAATCCTTCAACGCCATATTGGCGGGCTTTGCGGGAAATGGGAAGGAAGGGTTCAAGCGCAGCGAGTCCAAAGTTGAAGGCGAAGGGACTAAAGGAAAAGATGCGGGAACGGTAGCCGTTTCCGGGGCGGAGGGTGCAGGTATTGGGTCAATTGCAGGGATCAGCGGAGGCCACTCCGGGGCTGGCGCGGCAGTTGGCGCGGCTGGAGGAGCACTGGGCGGCCTGATTTGGGTACTTGCCACAAGAGGCAAAGAAATTGTCCTGCGGCGCGGAACCGATTTCCAGCTTGAACTGAACCGTCCGCTGATTTTCTACCGCTACCAGCTCGAAGACCCCTCGCACAGCGAACCTTCCGGCCCTGCGTTTCAGAAGCCTGATCCCGGCCCCGCGATGTAACGGAACTCGGCAAGGCCACCTGCCTTGTTAAAGAGCCGTGTGAGGCGCCGTCCTGGGCTAAATTAGGGAAGACTGCGTTACCGGTCTTGACGAGCGGTTAATTTATGTAGAGCTTGTTTTTCTGGAAAACCCGACCGCCTTACGGAGAGCCGACGCTAAAACTTAAATACTATTGTTACCATAGGTCGCGAGAAAATCACAAGTTCTTCCGCCGGTGGGTAGTGCCTGAAATCTGTGTTGCAGAGAGCGGTGGTGATGTCCAAACTCTGTGTTGATGGACGCCACTAGTCGCGGAGCAGGTTTTCTATTTCTTTCAAGGCTGCGATGTGCTCGTGGGTTTGTAGAGGGGCGATGGAATAGTATCGGTTGTCTCCAAAGTCTGTATTTTGCTTCCGCTCAATGCGAAACGGCGCCTTAGCGGGTAATTTGGTAGGATCGAACCAAAATTGAATTCCGGCAAACTCGCAGTCACGACCACCAATGGATGCTAACGTCTCCGATATTTCTTTGAGCTTCGGATTTATGCTCTCCAGTTGATGCTCAGAGTAGTACTGAACCTCACTCAGATACATTTTCGAGCGTATGATTCGAGGATCAAAGTTCAGATGGAATTCTGCCGCTGCCATAGTGAAAACATTATGCAGGAATTCTTCTGTTTCTTTGGTGGATGACCACGAATTCGCTATGATGCCATCGCTATAGAGGCTCAATTCGACCGCTATGAATACCTCCTCCCTGACTTGGTAGCGCCCGAGTTTGAAATCTAGAGCCTTCGTTTCGGGGTTCAAGTCGATTAGCGATCCGGGAGACTTTTCAAAACTGTACTGTTTTTTTAGCCATTCTATTAAGTCTCCGAACAAGTCTCTGCCCTGCGGATTGAGCTCTCCATACTCAAAGAACCATGAAACTTTGGCTGTCGAAACTATTAGTCGCTCCATTTCAGGCTATCTTTCCAAGTGGCGAATTATCGGATTGATCCTTCGCGTCTAGTGCATGGCCTAGCAAGGGTTTAGAGCTACGAAATGCTTGCTCTTCCAGCCTCCCGAGTTCTTCGCCTTCGAGCAAAGACCTTTCTTCCGCAGGAGTGTAGCCGCTGGAAAACGCAGGGTCTTCCTCAAATCGCGGGCGCTGTAAATTCTGCGGGCTGAATTTAGCCGAATCGCCAAGCAGACTCCCGAAAGTCTCAAAACTGATACGCAGTCTTACACCGAGCGCACGCGCCACCTTTCTCAATGTATCGGTTTTCCACGCCGAGTAATTGACATTTTCCAAGCGAGAAACGCCAGACTGCTTCGTCCCTATCAACTTTGCAAGTTCCTCTTGCTTCAACCCACGCTGCTCTCTCAACACCCGAATTTGCGTCGCCACATACGTATTCAAAAAATCTTCGTCATATGCGTAGCGGTACTCCTCGTTGGAAAGCTCTTCCCTAAGACTGGGATGGTATTCTGACATGAGGACACCTCCTAGAACGGTCTGACAACAAAACCTCCCGATTCTCTGCGGCTTTCTCTTTTGCTCCCTCGGGCAGCCTATTACCAGTTTCGACTACTCCAAGCAGGAGCGTGTATTCAAATTGCACGTCAAACGGGCCTCTACAAAGCATCGGACGGAGCATGACGCCATCGGCGTGGATGACCAACTTGTATATGTCCTTGTAAATCGGACCAGCCAAGAGCTTCGTCTGAATCGCAAGTTCAAACGGAATCTGGATTAACCGATCTAGCTTCTGATTGAGCTTTGCTCTAGCTCGCACTGTCAGCCTATCGTCATCAGCCCACCTCAAAACGACGTTCTCTCTCCTGGCGGATAGAAAATCCCACAGTCTGATTGAGTGTACCACTGGGAAAAATATAACACAAGTGTTATATTTTTCATATTTTTTGCTTGACATCATATAACGCGTGTGTTATGTATATATGCTTATGAAAACAAAAGGCCAGCAACCTAACCTTCAAATGATTAAGCTGCTGGCCTATTGCTTTTTGGGCCTGTGGGAAGGTTCCCGCTCGGGCATTCTGGGTGCGCGTAGCAGAGGGTTCGACTCCCTCCAGGTCCATCCCTATCCAAGAATCCTCCCCGCAAACGGCTGCAACCGTTTACGGGGAATGTCATCTGGTATGAGCCGACGACAGGGTTGGAAACCCGCTGTCATTTTGGCTCAACAATCCGAAGAAAGCAAGGGTCAAAATGACGTGCCACAACTGCAAGACCGAATGCCGAAGATTTGGGAAGACCGGCAAAGGCCAGCAACGGTATCGCTGCTGCCAGTGCCGCAAGACTTATTCCGACCCGCGCGACGAGCACCTGGGCGGCATGTACACGGCACCCGAGAAAGTCGAAGCCGTAATCACGCTGCTCGTTGAAGGATGCTCCATTCGCTCGATTCAGAGAATCACGGGTATTGACCAAAACACGATCATGAAGATTCTGGTACTCGCTGGTGATCGTTGCCAACGGCTGCTTGAAAGTAAGTGCCGGAACGTGTCGGCGAAGGATGTACAGTGCGATGAAATCTGAGGATTCGTGGGATGCAAGGAAAAGCGCAACGTAACCGGCAACCCTGAACTCGGGGACGCTTATTGCTTTGTGGCCATCGAACGCGACAGCAAGTTGGTGCTGACTTGGCATCTCGGACGCCGTAGCGCCCGTGACACGTTTGCATTTACTGAGAAACTAAACCAGGCCACAGCCGGAAACTTCCAGGTAACTACGGATGGCTTCGCTCCATATTTCGATTCGATTCATACGTCCCTTGGAACGCGGGTTGATTATGCGCAACTGATAAAGGTTTACGGCGCTCCCTCGGACGATGAGCACGGCTATTCGCCAGCCAGCGTGGTAGAAGCCATAGCAAAGCCAGTTTGGGGCCAGCCGGACCCTGATCGGATTTGCACTTCCCATGTTGAACGCGCCAATTTAACCATGCGAATGCATGCGACGGCTAACCCGGCTCACCAATGCCTTCTCCAAAAAATAGGAGAAGCTTTACGCAATGCTGGCATTATACTTCGCTTGGTACAATGTCTGCCGCATTCACCAGACGCTCAGAGTGACCCCCGCGATGGAAGCAGGAATCGCAGATCACATCTGGGAAATCAGCGAACTCCTTTCTTGTTGATTTTTGCGGTTGGATTCCAATCAGGAGACACTATGTCATTTCTAGGACACAGAGACTTCATCTGCCCGAATCCGAAGTGCGGATACAGAGGACGAGCTAGAAGTGAACCAAGGGGTTCCTGCCTACTCACCTTGATTCTACTAGTGCTATTTATTGTTCCGGGTATCCTGTATTACGTATTCACGCGAGGATACCGATATTACTGTCCAAAGTGTGGAATACAAATTGGCTCAGACAACTGAAATTGAGCAACGCAAGAATATAACACTACCCGCCGGTTGGTATGAGTGCAGCGGTTAGCCCGGTCAGTGCAGTCCTGACTGTGGCTGCCATTCCAACCCAAAACCACGGCGCTTGAGAGGCGCAAACTCCGCCCCGCCTAAAAAATGTCTCGTTTGTCTCCATTGTCTCAAGCCAGCTTGATACGCTAGAAGGGCCCCCCCGCAACAAATCCTCCGTGTTCTTTGTGACCTCTGTGGTGAAAAGTTTTCGTTAATCCATCTTCAAGGAGACTCCTTATGCCGCTCGATAAAAGAGCCATGACCGGAAAGCGCCTGGCCGCCAATCGCTCTGCCGCCCTGCAATCCACCGGGCCCAAAAGCGAAGACGGCAAGCGCCGCTCAGCCTTCAATTCTTTCCAGCACGGCCTGTTCTCAACCCAGGATTCCACTCTCCGCCAAGCCATGTCGCGCGCGGGTTACGACCCGGAAGCCTTCGACGCCCTCCACCAGGACCTCCTTCGCGACTGGCAGCCTGAAGGCGCCCAGCAATCCCTGCTCGTCGCCGATCTCACTCGTCTCTACTGGCTTAAAGCCCTGCACCAGCGCGCTCACCTGGAGTGGAATGCCCGTCAGGGCGAGCGCTTCCGCCTCGAGCAGAAGGCCGCTCGCAACGCCGCCGAGCGCAACCGGCCTTCGATCCTCGACTTCAGCCACACCATCGGGTGGCGCTACCTCGATCCGGATGAGATCAAGTTTGACGGCGTCTTCCAATGCCTCGGCCGGCTCGAAGCGAAGGCGGAGCGCGCTGACTGGGAGGAAGAAAGCGCCGAGGAGATTTTTCGCGCCCTCTACGGCGATAAACTCAACCAGGCGGGCCGCGCGATGAAGGACCTGTTCCAGCAGGGCCGGGAGCAGAAAGCAAAAGCCGATAGCGAGCTGGCCCAGCAGTTGAAGGCGCTGATCAACGAGGAGCGGCAGAGCGCGCGCGAAGAGCAGCGATTGTGGGAGGAGCAGCGCCAGTTGGAGCAAAGCCTGCCGCTCGATCATGACGATCCGGCCTTGCAGCCGTTGAGTGTGAACTGGCAGGAGTCGCTGGAACGGGAAGCGCGGCTTGACCGGCAAATCAACGCCAAGATCCGGCTGCTGATCCGGCTTCAGGCTCCGCCCCGGTCGAAGAAGACGGAAAACGGCCCGGCGCCCGTTGGCGACCAAGAAGGGCGCAGCTTCAACTCCGCCGCGCCACCCGAACCCGGCGAGCAGACTTCCGCAGGCATAGCGCATCAGAGTTTCGAGGTTCAGAAACTCGGCGGCAGTTGCCAGGAAAACATTCAAACTGAGCAAACGAAGCCTAGCAAGCCTTTAGAATCAACAAACCCCATTTCTCAGGGATCGGGCGCGTGGAGCGTGGCGGCTTTGCAAACGCCCGTCCGGGTCCTCTCTAATTCAGGAGGGGAATCGCCGCATGGGGACGTTAGGTTGGCGTAGCGGCGAGTTTACCTCGCCAGATAGCGGCATAAAGCCGCCTCTACATTCAAACTGAGAGACCATCGCTGCGTTCCTTGCTTTGACAAGCCCTTCCTCGCGGCGGAGAATTGAATAAAGAGGATGCCTGCATGAGCGCGACAGGTGCGCTTCCGGTACAAAACCTTCACGAGGGCCGTTGGTGGGAGACCTTGCCGGGCGGCAAAGTACACTGCTTTCTCTGCCCGAGGCATTGCCACATTGGGGAAGGGCAAACGGGATTCTGCTTTATTCGCAAAAACATCGGCGGCAGGCTTTATAACCTGGGTTACGGACAACCAGCAGCCCTCCAGATTGACCCGATTGAAAAGAAGCCGCTCAACCATTTTCTGCCCGGCACGCGGGTGTTTTCCATTGGCACTGCCGGGTGCAACATGGGTTGTTTCTTCTGCCAGAACTGGGATATTTCCAAGTCCAAATCCGATCAGGTTCATTCCACTCACCTTGACCCGGAAGAGGTGGCCGCCTCCGCCCTGCAATACGGCTGCCCCTCCGTTGCGTTTACCTACAACGAGCCCACCATCTGGGCGGAGTATGCCATTGATATTGCCAAGGTCGTGCGCCAAGCGGGTTTGAAAACCGTGATGGTGACGAACGGATACGTGACTCGTGAAGCCTTCGCCGAGGTGTACGAGCACATTGACGCCGCGAACGTTGATCTGAAAGCGTTCACGGAAAATTTCTATTCCAAGGTTACGCTCACCCATTTGCAACCGGTCTTGGACACGCTCAAAGCGCTCAGGCGCGAAACTAACGTCTGGTTTGAAATTACCAATCTGATGATCCCCACGCTGAACGATCCGGCCGAAGAGACCAAAGAACTTTGCGGATGGATTTTAGAAAATCTCGGCGATGAGGTTCCTCTGCACTTCACCGCTTTTCATCCCGACTTCAAACTGCGCGATAAACCCAACACTCCGCCCGGGACCTTGCATCAAGCGCGGCAAATTGCCATGCAGATGGGCCTGAAGTTCGTCTACGAGGGCAACATCTATTCCGAAGGCGCGAATACCGTGTGCCCCGGCTGCAAGCGCACAATCGTGAAGCGCAGGTGGCACACGATCAGCGATGTGCGGATCAGCGGCGACGGACATTGCGCGTTCTGCGGCGCGAAAATCCCCGGTGTATTCAGACATCTTGTTATTTCTTCGGTTTCCCCGCCGGAGCCTGTGTGAAAACTGCGGCTGCAGCGGCGAAACGGTCCTTTCATCCCTCTTCAGGCCGCCCGCAACGGGTGACCCCTTTTCTTGCCAGCCGCCGGAAGAGGCGCCGCGTCGGCCGTGTACCGTCCGACGACGTGAGGCCCGTAGAAGATACTCACGTGTCCGTCCAGGTGCTCCGAGATTGTCACCCGGCAACCGGCCACCGTCCCTCGCCACGGAGCTTGCTCGATCTGCCAGAAGCGGTCTCCGATCCGCACCGTGTTGTCCTTTGCCACCACCCGCTCCGTCTGCACCGAAAAGATGCGGTCCAAACCCTGGCCTCCCACCGGCACAAACGCATGGCCTCGTTCCGCCGCCCGCACCGCAAACTTCCGGTTCATCTCCGGAATGTTATGCTCACGCAGAAACCGATTCGCAGCCTCGACGGTGGTCATCCCCGCCAGCCGCAGCTCCTGCGGCTGGCGCCCTTGCCAGGTCCCAAAACGCCGCTCGCTTCTTCCCCGCGCCTGGGGCGAATAAGCC
>JBOGJZ010000059.1:0-2678 GCA_050745645.1 Terriglobia bacterium
GCCGCAACCGCCTTCGTAAGGCCGATCAGGCCGGCTTTGGACGCAATGTAATTCGCCTGGCCGGCATTCCCCGTCTGCGCTACCACTGAAGCGATACTCACTATTCTCCCATATCGCTGCTTCACCATGAAGGGCAGGACGGCGCGAATGCAATGATAGGTCCCGCCGAGATTGGTCCCAAGGACCGCTTCCCAATCCTCCGGTTTCATGCGCAGCAGCAGATTGTCGCGTGTAATTCCGGCGTTATTCACAAGGATGTCGACCTTTCCCCATGCTCGCATCACGGCGTCTGTCCCCGCCTTGACCGATTCCGCGCTCGCGACATCCAGATTCACCGGCATTGCCCGGCCGCCGCCCGTTTCAATCTCTGCGGCTAACTGCTGGAGCTTTTCCGCGCTGCGGCTGCCGAGGGCCACCTTTGCGCCAGCTTCCGCGAGCGCCAGAGCGCATGCTCGCCCAATACCTCGCGACGCCCCTGTCACCAGCGCGACCCGGTCTTCAAAAAAAAGCTTTTGATTGGCGATCACCAGTTCCTACCCTGGTCAGAATCTCGTTCAAAGTAGCATGATCTTCAACGCGGTGGCACTCCGCCGCGTGATCGGTCTGCCGGATTAATCCGGAAAGCACCCTGCCAGGTCCGGCTTCAATAAACAGATTCACCCCGCTTGCGAGGAGTTTCCGCACCGACGCTTCCCACAGGACCGGAGCGGTGACTTGACGCCTGAGTCCCTCACGAACCTCATCGGCGGTACGGGCGACAACGGCCTTCACGTTGTTGACGAGCGGGATTTCTGGATCACGAATCTCCAGCCGGTCCAGATCGGCGGCCAGCCGCTCGGCGGCCGGCCGCATCAGCGCACAATGGAATGGAGCGCTCACATTCAGCATCACCGCGTGTCGAACGCCGTGCTTGTGGGCTATCTCCACCGCTCGATGGACCGCAGCGGCATGTCCCGCAATCACCACTTGGCCAGGTGAATTCAGATTGGCGGGAGAGCAAATCTCGCCCTGCGCAGCGTCGCGGCAAACCGCGTCCGCCTCCATCTCCGCTCCGCCCCCAAGCAGCGCCGCCATGGCGCCCACCCCAAAAGGGACAGCTTCCTGCATGTACTCTCCGCGCTTGCGCACAAAGCGCACCGCGTCACCGAGGCGCATCGAACGGGCCGCGACAAGCGCCGAATACTCTCCTAGGCTGTGGCCGGCAACAAAGTGTGGGCGTACGCCCTTTTCCCGCAACGCCTCCGCAGCCGCTACGGAAACCGCCAGCACGGCAGGCTGCGTATTGATCGTCTGCTGAAGCTCGCCGGCCGGGCCCTCGAAGCAGAGTTTTGAAAGCGGAAAACCGAGCGCGGAGTCGGCTTCCTCAAACACAGCGCGGGCGGAGGCGAAGTCCTCAAAAAGCTGCCGCCCCATCCCGGGATGCTGCGAGCCCTGGCCGGGAAATATGAAAGCAATCTTCAATGGATTGATCCACTCGCAGAACTCAGAATTGATTAACGGATTCCCGGCTACGGGAAATGCGAGGCTGAGTTTCGCAGCGCTTTGCTCCAGCGATTAAAGGTATCACTGCGCAAAACGCCGCCGGTGACATGGTGAACTGCCGGTCTGTTACGGCTTTTCACCAGCGCATCAGCGCCGATCCCCACGTCACCCCCGCCCCGAAGGCCGCCATGAGGATGAGATCTCCCTTCTTGATACGCCCGCTCCGAACACACTCATCAAGACACAGCGGAATAGACGCCGAGGAAGTGTTCCCAATCCGGTCGATGTTTGTAAATACCTTATCCGGACTCAGCCCCAACCGCTCTCTCACCGCCTCGGTGATTCGCTGGTTTGCCTGATGGGGAATAAAAAGGTCGAGGTCGTCCGCCCTCACTCCCGCCGCGTCGAGCGCTCGCCTGGAAACATCCTCAAGGCTGCGCACCGCGACTTTGAACAATTCATTGCCGCGCATTTTGATGTAGTGCTCGCGGCCTCTGACAGTCTCGCACGAAGCCGGGCGTACCGTGCCACCCGCCGGAATGAAAAGATAGTCCGCGAACTGGCCGTCCGTGTGCATTTCCGTCGCCAGGATACCTGAGGGCGGCGTCATGGGCCCAAAAACAGCCGCCGCGACGCCATCACCGAACAGCACGCAAGTAGCGCGGTCCTGGTAGTCTAGAAACCGGGACAGAAGCTCTGCTCCCACCACCAGCACGTACTTCGCCCGCCCGCCGCGAATAAATTGATCCGCCACGGTCATGCCGAAAAGAAAGCCGGAGCAAGCCGCTGCCAGGTCGAAGGCCCACACGCTGCGCGCGCCAAGGCCCCGCTGAATAAACGCAGCCGTTGAAGGCAGCGGCATATCGGGGGAGATCGTGGAGCAGATGATTAGGTCCAGATCACGTGCTGAAACGCCCGCCATCGCAAGAGCCTTCCGCGCCGCCAGAATGCACAGCGAGGAGGTAGTCTCTGAAGGAGCAGCCTGCCGCCGCTCTTTGATCCCCGTCCGCTCAGTGATCCACTGGTCGGAGGTGTCCACGATTTTTTCGAGGTCGGCGTTGGTAATCACCTTCTCCGGCAACGCTGATCCGGTTCCCACTACTCCAGCGGTATTCATCCTGATCCTTGATCCATTTGATAATCTTCGCTGAAAGGCAAGCTCTTCGTCGCGGTAGACTTTGCGGTCTCTACTGGCT
>JBOGJZ010000060.1:0-4837 GCA_050745645.1 Terriglobia bacterium
TAAGATCCCTTCCTTCGATGATTCCTTGCCGCGTAAATCACCAGTCACTCGTTTAAAGTGAGTCATTATTCCTTCCAGTGGGGAGGCGGTTTGTGAGTGGGCTGTGCTCCGGCTCGTGTGGGGCGGATATTCCGGAGGGGCGCTACGCCACTCCGTTCCTGCAGTGACAATTATATGCGACTCTCCTCTGACTGGACAATGCCCGTCAGAACCAGCCTATCTTGCCGCACGAGGTCTAGTAATACTGGGTTAAGTTACCCTTGTGTTTTCGAGCGTCATCTGTTACCTTGGCGGCATGAAGCCGCAAACCCTGAAAAGGCTCGAGGTCCGGTTGATGCATTTCCTGGAGGACCTGCTGGAACCGATGGGGCGGAGCGAACGGCAGCACTGGGCAGGCCTCTACGTGCAGGGATTGCTCCTCGATGGTGAACGTAAATCGATCGAGCCGATGGCCAGCCGCATCGAAGGGGCGGACGTCCAGGCGCTGCGTCAGTTTGTGGGACAGAGTCCGTGGGCCGTCGAAGAAGTCCAGCGTCGCTTGGCGCACAAGGTGGTTGATCTTCTCAGTGAAGCGGAAGTCTGGATCATCGACGAGACCTCGTTTCCCAAAGCCGGGCAGCACTCGGTGGGCGTGGCACGACAGTACTGTGGCGCACTGGGCAAGATCGCCAATTGCCAGGTTGCGGTGAGCCTGCACTGGTCGAGCGCCGAAGCCAGTTGCCCTCTGTTGTGGCGAATCTATCTGCCCAAGGAGTGGTTGGGCGACGCGGCGCGGGCCGAAGAGGTCAAGCTGCCGCCCGGAACGATCTATCGGAGCAAGACGGAGTTGGCCCTGGAAGAGATCGACCAAGCCTTGGCCTGGGGACTGCCGCCCCTGCCCGTTTTGGCCGATTCGGCCTACGGCAATGACTTCAGTTTTCGGCAAGCGTTGCGAGAGCACCATCTTCAGTATGCGGTACAAGTCGAGCCGACGGCGGTGGTTTGGACCGAAAATCCGAACCTTCCCGTGCCCGCGCCGAAAAGGAAAAAGGTGGGCCGGCCTCGAAGATATCCTCCTCTGGAGGCGATGGAACGGCCGGAGAATCTGGAAGAGGTTGCTCACACATTGCCCGTCTCGGCTTGGCGCAGTGTGACGTGGCGCCAAGGCAGCCGGGGAGCCCAACGCTCTCGCTTGGCGATGCTGCCGGTGTGGGCAGCTCACGGATGGCGGGAACAGGCACACCCGCCGCGGGTCAGGGAGTGGCTGCTGGTGGAATGGCCGGAAGGCGAGAAGCGTCCCACCAAGTACTGGCTGGCCCAACTCGGTTCTCCGCCGCTGGGTCTGCGCCGTTTCGCGCGCATCGCCAAAGCTCGCTGGCGGATCGAACAGGACTATCGCGAGTTGAAAGAAGAACTCGGTCTGGATCATTACGAAGGCCGCCACTGGTTGGGCTGGCATCACCACGTGACGTTGGTCACCATGGCCTAAGCCTTTCTCCGCTCCGAGCAGTCACGCCCCAAAAAAACTTCTGGTGCGACCTGGAGCCTGCCCGGAGTTCGGAAACAATTACTGGCCCTGCTCATCAGGCTCAGCGGCCGCTGCGCTTGATGCTTAACGCTTAACGCAGTTCACCAACAACTCCTGGAACTTAACCCAGCCTTACTGAAAACCTACTGAAAATCGATTTCTGGCTTACTCCTCCCATCCGCCACCGAGCGCATTGTAAAGCTGGACGAGGGCGAGGCGCCGGAGTCAGGGATACACGCGTTGGTTTCAGCGTTTACGCTTGGCTTTCGGGGCTACGTAATTATCCGAGAAGCAGTTTGCGCATCTGGGCAGTCACGCGCCCGATGCCATAAACTCCCGCCAGGCGGCGAACGAGCTGATCTTCTCCGAGCGTTGGGTCCTCGCTGAGCAGGGCGTCCCGAACGGATCTTATTTCGAGCGGAGGGATTTCTTCGAGCGGGCGCGGGCCGCGCTGCCGGACGACTACCTCTGGAGCGCCGGCGACCCGTACAATTTGGTTGATTTGGCCGCCTCTCCTATGCTCATCGCTCTGTCGGAGCCGTCCTAATCTGACGGCTCGGTAAATAGCTCGATTCATCAGGCGCACGATCTGGCTTCCGAGGCGCGCATTGCCGGCAGCTTTGTTGTAAAGTGAATAGGCTCGGCGGCAGACAATGGGTCCTTCGGCAGCTACGATGTCAATCAATCCTTCCAGTAGTTCAGGAAGGGATACCGAATTAGGATCGGGCGCAGCATCAGGGACCCATTCCTCGTAGGGAGCCAGGGTGATGGGCAGGCCGGCTTCCAATCTCGAAGAAAAGGGTGAGCGTTGGCCTTCATCGGTAGCTTCGATTGGATCAATTTCAGACTCAGCGTCTACCGCTAAAGAGACCCCGTCACGGAAGTCTTCTTCGTCCGTCGAATCGGAGGATCGTGCTTGACCAGAGGGCTTGACCTCTGGCTCTTGCACGACGGCCTGTGCATCAGGCGGTGTCGCATGGATGCCTCGATCTCTAAGAAGCCGCCATAGCGGATCCAGCGCAGAATCCGGCGACCTGTAAAAGGCGCTGCCTCTCACTCGCCAAAATTGGAGTCCACACCGTTCCAGCATCCTTTGCCGGTCCACATCGCTATCCCACTCCTGTATGCCGTGCCATTGATCGCCGTCGCACTCCACAGCGAGACGCCCTTGCATGCCTTCGACAAGCAAGTCGATCCGCTTGCCGGCCATAGGGTACTGCGGAATAACACGGAAGCCACGGTCGATGATCCGAAGGAACACATCTACTTCAAACCAACTATCGAAAGGCAAGGGCGCTCGTGAATCACCGCGGTTAACTTCCGAAGCCTGTCGCCGGAGTTGATTGATGTCCACATCCCCAATGGTCTCCTGCTTGAGTATCGGATTGAGGCAATACTCGAGCAATTGGCGCCTGAGGCAGTATGCGCTCAGATCATCCAGGGTGACGCTGTGAAACAACCACATCTGATCGCGTGCTCTGCTCGCCGCGACATTGAACCTCCGCTTGTCTGCTTCCTTTGAAAGCACGCCAATACGACGACCATCGTTTGTCGCAGCTACCATCGAAAGGAAGATGATGTCGCGCTCGTCACCCTGGAATGCATAGGCGTTGCCGCCTGCCAAGCGGCGCTGCTGCATCTTTTGGGCACCAATTCGGTCCATCAACAAATCGCGAATCAAATTCCATTGTGCGTTTCCCTGAAGGCAGATGACACCAAAGCCTTTTCCGTCGTATGCAGGATCTGTGATGCACTGCGCAATCTGCTCAACAATGGCCTCGGCTTCGGGTAGGTTCACGATTCGGTCTCCGGATCCTTTTGCATATCCATCCCGCACGTGCCGGGTGACGACCGGCACGAGGCGCTCCACCCCATACTGCCTCAGCGGGATGAGAGGCTCGCCCTGATAACAAAGATTATTGGAAAACTGGATAATTTCAGGCATACACCGAAAGTGCTCTCGAAGCCGTATCCTGCCTGCAAAGCGAATTTGTGCCTGATCGAAGAAGCTGTTGTCCACTCCTAGCGCATCCCAGTGCGGCACGTCCCGGATGTATCGCTGCCGGAGGCTGTCCACTGCTTCGCGGTCTAGGCCCACCGACTCAGGACTGATCTGCTGGTCGTCACCGACGACGACGATCTTCTTCGCGATGTAAAGCAGAAACAGCGCTTCCGGCCCAGATTGGCTTGCCTCATCGATAATTGCCACATCGAACATGTTGGGTTTAGGCTTAGTTGTCTCGGCAACACGGTAAATCGGCATAACCCAAGCGGGAATCGCTCCCCGGCAATGATCAAGATGGTGTCGAGCTTCCTTGCGGTACTGAGTCGCGTACTTTCCTGTACCCTTTCCGATTTTTTTTATGGCCAATTTCCAGGCCATAAGATGTTCCCTCTGCTCAGGTTTCAGCCGCGCCAGAACGTGCTCCCATGCTTTGTACGCGGCCAGCTCACTGAGGTCATGACGAATTCTTTTTTGTGAAATGTCCACTTTCTCCAGAAGTGCGCTTTCCTGGTGGGGATCTGATTGCTGTTTGAGCCAGTAGTTAGCCCGCGCCCAATTCCATGCCGATTCAAAATACTCGAGACGCTTATTCCAAACATTCGGATCGGCAGCGATTTGCGAGGATAGAGTTGGAGCATTGAGCCGTCGCTCAAGGGTTTCGCGGCGTTGGCAGCGTGAGCGAAGGCTCCAGGCACTAACAACTTGATCGTAGATCCGCGAGTAGCTGCCCAGGTCACGACTCTCCACCGCGGCCGTCAGCTCGGAGATCACGGGATTTGCATCAAGGTCTATTCGAAATGACACTAATTGCTTGTTGAGGGACGCGAGCTTTTCTCGCAGGCTTCGGAGTTCGTCCTCGATCGTAGCCATCCGCAAAATGCCCAGGATGCTGGAAAGCGCCTGCTTGTCATTGAAGTTGATCTGCGCCAATCCACAGAACTCCTTCAGAGCGGCCGATGCTACGGCCGCCAGTTGACGCAATTGAAGGATCCCACGCAGCACTTCTGCCCGTTGCTCGTGTTCTCGGAAGCTTAGCGCGATTGGCATTTGCCGCGCTTGAACGTACGGGGACCATTGTTGGCCGATGTAATCTACAGCCTCGGTTACCTCGATGAAATCCAAGAGATCGGCAATAGCCGTCGGGGAGTCGCAAGGACGCCCGTTGACCCGGACGTGATCAGTCAAATAGAGGGCGGCCCTCACGCCCTTTGACACAAAAGGGTTGAATCTTACGGAGATGCCAAGGCCCTTACCGGAGGCTAAGTGAGCTTGAAGAACCTCCGCATCAGCGCGCACAACCGCCAGATCTCGTTGATCAAGACCGG
>JBOGJZ010000061.1:0-6212 GCA_050745645.1 Terriglobia bacterium
CATCCACGCCGGATTTTTGCCCGGGAGAGTCTGCTGGATCAGGTCTGGGGCCGCGATCGTTTTGTGACCCCGCGCACCGTGGACGTTCACATCCGCCGCCTGCGTGAGAAGATTGAAGCCGAGCCTGAGAGGCCGCAGCATCTGCAAACTGTGCGTGGATCCGGCTACCGGTTCACCGTTGAGCCAGCAGAAGAAGCGCCAGTGAAAGACCTTGCCCGCGGTTTGCAAGACGATTAATTAAGTCTTTTTATGTTGCTTGGCAACACCCGCAAAGCATGAGAATAGCTCCGTCAGCCGCCCGGACAAGCCGGGCGCCCTCTCCTGGCCCATGAGTTTGAGGAGTCCGATTTTCCGGAAATTTCTGTGGACGGGCTTCCTGCCCGCTGCCGCCGCCGTCACTGCGGTGGATTTTTATCTCAGCCGCCGGCCGATGGCGGAAATTACGCGAGGCCGGGTGCTGACCGCCACCCTCCTTGTGCTTCTCGGAATTTTTCTGCTGGTTTTTGCTGCGGCCTGGATTGAATCGGGTCTTTTCACCAAACGAATAGCCCGGCTGCGTTCGTTTGCCGAAAGCCTTGTTGGCTCGCGCCTCACGTTGACGGATCCCTTGCAGGGCGAAGAAGGCGAGCTTGGCGCGCTGGCCAGGGAATTGAGGCGCGCCGCCGGGCGGTGGCAAGGCTTGCTGGAGCGGCTGCAGTCGGAATCGGCGCGCACGGAAGCTATTCTGGCGAGTATGACGGAGGGGGTTTTTGCAGTAGACAAGGACCTGCGCGTGATTTTTTGTAATGACTCCTTCGCGCGCCTGGTGGGAGCCGCTGTACCGCTGAAGGCGGGCGTGCCCCTGTACGATCTCTCCCGCGATCCAGCGCTGACGGAGATGCTTGGCAAGGTGCTCACCACGCGTGATCCTGTTCAACAGACGCTTGCCCTTGCCGCCGCAGACAACCGGATTTTCGAGGTTCACGCGGCGCCGCTCGCGGAGCCGGAGCGCGAGGGCGCGATAGCCATCCTGCATGACATCACGGGCCTGGAACGCCTGGAGCGGGTCCGCAAGGATTTTGTCGCCAATGTCTCGCACGAGTTGCGCACTCCGCTTACCGCCATCCGCGGTTACGCTGAGGCCCTGCTGGATGGCGCCATCGACGACCCAGCGCAAAATCGCAGGTTTTTAGAGATCATCCTCGCACACGCGCTCCGCCTGAATAACATCGCTTCCGACTTGCTTGTGCTTTCCGAGCTTGAATCCGGCCGGAAGCAGCCCGAGCCGCAACGCTTTTCCGTCATTGAGATAGTCGAAGCAGCCTTTCGCACGGTGGAAGCGGAGGCCCGCCTGCGCGCGGTGACGCTAAAGCGCGGCGCTCTTGAAGATTGTGAAATCTTGGGAAGTAAGGCGCATCTCGAACAAGCGCTTATCAACCTTCTTGATAACGCCGTCAAGTTCAACCACCCCGGAGGCTACGTCCGGGTGGATGCAGGACCGCTAGGAGCTGACAATGTTTTTATCGCGGTCACAGACGGCGGCATCGGGATTCCCTCCGAGGATATGGCTCGCATTTTCGAGCGCTTTTACCGCGTCGATAAGGCGCGGTCGCGAGAAGCCGGCGGGACTGGCCTGGGTCTTTCCATCGTCAAGCACGTCGTCGAGCGCATGGGTGGAACGGTAAAGGTAGAAAGCCAGCTTGCCAAAGGTTCCGTCTTCACCCTTCTTTTTCCTGCTGCTCCCGCGGGAGGCGCTCCCCGCTGAGCCTTCAGCTTGATCCTAGCGTGCGAAACCTGACCTTACCGGCGCGTGATTATCTGTAACAGAGAATTAACGATCAGGTGATGTTGTCCTAACATAGGGCGCATATCCTGGAATTGCTTTCAAATGTCCGGCGCGCCGGCGGCAATTGTGTCAGTTAACCCGGATGGGCCGGTGTGCGCTTTATGAGAGGAGTAAACGATGCAACGGATTAATCGAGCGCACTTGGTGTGCGCGATATTGCTGGCTATCAGCCTTCTGCTGAGTCCCGGTCTTCGGGCGCAGACCAGCAGCCCTGTTCCTGGCGCTGCCGTACAACCGCCGCCGCAGGCGGCGAGCGCCAAGATTAATGAGGTTGATCTGCTCAAGCAACAGCTTTTAGAGCAGCAGAAGCAAATAGAAGCGCTCCGTATTGCTCTGCAGAAGCAGCAGCAACTGCTTCAACAACTAACCACAAAGGCTGAAGCTGCTAAGCCAGACCGTCCTGCCGCTCTGCCGGCTTCACCGGAGGCGAATTCACCCTCCCGTCCTTTTGCTGCTACCCCGGCCGAAGCCGCTTCCGCCACTCAACCTGCGGACAAATCCAAGAAGGTCCTGGAGGCCAACGCTCTTGCGCCTGCTATCGTGAGCAACTCCGCGCCCAGCACGGCCTCTTATGACTCGGACCGGCAAATGAATCCAGCGGTACCCAACTCACCCATCGCACCAATCCCGCTGAGAATCGGCAGAGCCACGCTGACTCCTCTGGGCTTCGTCGATGCGACGGAATTCTGGCGCAGTAAAAACCTGGAAAGCGGAATTGGCGCAGCTTTTGGGTCGGTTCCATTTTCGAATACCACTGAAGGACACCTCAGCGAAAATCGCTTCACGATTCAAAACTCTCGGATTGGGCTGATGATGGACAGCGCGTTTGGGGCTAATACGGTGAGGGCCTACCTGGAAGCAGATTTCCTCGGCACCCAGCAACCGGCTGCGTATGTCACCAGCAATAATGACAGCCTCCGCGTGCGCCTGTACTGGGTGGACTTAAAACGCGGAAAATTCGAGTTTCTCGCCGGGCAATCTTGGAGCCTGCTAACACCCGGCCGTATCGGCATTTCTCCTATGCCCTCCAGCCTCTTCTATACACAAGATGTGGATACGAACTACCAAGTGGGCCTCACCTGGGCGCGCCAGCTTCAATTCCGTTTTACTTATCATGCAACGCCGCACGTGACGGCTGCGCTTTCACTAGAAAATGCGGAACAATATACGGGCGGGGCTGTAAGCTTTCCGGCAGGATTTGACAGCAGCCAGGTTGATACGGGCGGCAATACCAGCACCCCGAATCTAGCGCCAGATCTAATCGGGAAAGTGGCCTTCGACGGTCATGCGGCCGGCAAGCTGATGCACTTGGAATTCGCAGGATTGCTCAGCGCATTCAAGATCATCAATCCCGCATTAACGAGAACTGATACCGCGGTAGGCGCCGGGGGATCGGTTAATTTTAATCTTGAGCTCTTTAAAAACTTTCATCTGCTGTTTAGCTCGTTCTATAGCGATGGTGGCGGGCGTTACATCTTTGGTCTTGGCCCGGATTTCATCGTGCGGCCCGATTTTACGATCTCACCTGTGCACGCCTATTCCGGGATCGGAGGCTTTGAATACAACATAACCCCAAAGACGTTGATCTACGGATACTACGGCGGCGCCTATTACGACCGTAATTTCAGCGTAGTCCCGCCAACGTCTCCGACAGGCTCAGCGACGTTCGTGGGCTACGGCTATCCCGGTTCGTCGAATTCCGCCAACAAGTCCATACAGGAACCGACGTTCGGGATCATCCAGAATTTCTGGAAGAACGCCCACTACGGCGCCCTCCAGCTCATTACTCAATACTCTTACTTGACCAGGGCTCCGTGGTTTGTCGCCCCGAACAATCCTAAGAATGCAAACTTGAGTCAGGTCTATATCGACCTTCGCTACGTTCTCCCCTGATCCCGCTGAGATTCTTCGCTGCGCTCAGTCTGCCGGATGAAAATGTAGCGCCAGCGTCTCGCTGGCCTGAGACAAGGCGGGCAGGATACCTGCGCTACGGAATATGTTCAGGGCAGAATGACACGCGAAGGGCTCGGCGTGCCAGAATCGACATTTCAGCAACCTGCTTACTTAACGTCAACTGAATGAGGCTCATTCAAAGCGTTCAAGGCTAACTGCCTCTGGTCCGTAGCCCAAACTGAGCAATACGCGCAGAACATCCTCTATCATTTCGGGCCTTCCGCACACGTAGGCGTGAAATCCTTCCCGGCCAACCAGGTATTTCTTGATATGCTTCTGCACGTAACCTGTATGACCTGTCCAACCGGGATCAGGGCGGCTAAGCGTAGGCACGAAGTGGAAGCCTGGATGTTTGCGGGCGAGGTTCTCAAACTCCTCGCGGAAAAGAATATCTGTTTCCCGGCGCGCGCCGAAAATCAGCCAAGACTCCGCGTTATGGCCTTTTTGATAAAGCTCCTGAAGCATGGCGCGGATTGGAGCGATGCCAGTGCCGCTGGCGATGAAGGCGGAAACCCGGTCCGGGGGATGGCGAAGCTTGAAAGCTCCGTAAGGTCCCGTGAAAGGCACCGTGTCTCCCGCCTTGAGGCCAAGAAACCACGCTTTGTCCTCTGGAGGCACGCTAAGACAGAGCTCGAAGCAGTTGTCGGTGCGGGTCGCGGCGGCAATGGAATACGCTCGGACGGCGGTCTGGCCGTTGGAGTTGAGGTGCAAAGCAATGAACTGGCCGGGGTGAAAATCAAAGCGCTCGCCGGCCGCCAGTTCGAGCTCGAGATGCCGGGTGCGGGAGTTCAGGTCCCAAACGCGGCGCACGGTGGAGCGATGCATCGGCGGCTTCACGGAATCGCCTTTGGGGTGCTCTGCGCGGCGTGAACGCGGTCGAGAATAAGAGACGGAAGGAGCGGGTGGCCTTCGAGAGGTTCGCCAGCTTCGATTTGCAGCGCCGGATATAGCTGCTTCTGGCGCGCCAGCAGTTCGGGGAGATCGCGGCGCAAGTGAACGCCGGGAGTGAGGAAATATGGGATTACGACGATCCGGTCGAATCCAGACTGCACGGCTTGGGCGACAGCCGCAGCCAGGTCTGGCTGTCCCATCTCGAGAAACGCCGCCCGCACGTATGAAATGTTTCCAAGCTCCTGCACTTTTCGCGCCAGATCATGCACGCCGCGATTAGCTTCTTCCACGCGGCTTCCATGCGCAAAGAGAAGAATGCCCGTTTTCGTTCGACCCTCTGCCATAGCCGGAACCTCTGCTCATTCTATAGCCGGACCCGGAGCTGCGTATAACAGTTTGTTGAAAAACGATATGGAACTGTCATTCTGAGCAGAGCGAAGAATCTGCTTTCTACGTCGTTGCAACGGCTTACGAAATTCTTCGTCGCCTTCGACTGCCTCAGGATGACACCGGGGCGGGTTTTTCAACAAACTGATTGGCGGCCTCGCGGCGTTCAGGCGGCGATAGCGCGGCTAAAAACTAAATCCAGGCCTTGTATCCGAGCGATAGGTTCACTGTAATGGCGTATGTACAATACATCAGCCAGATTCCGGTGAGGAGTTGCCATAGGCCCACCAGCCGGGCGCCGGCCGTCCAACCGCCTAGCCGGGTTGGAATTTCCGAGACGTAGATCAATGCTAGGCCGATGAAGACAATCATCACCGGCACGTCGCCGGCCTTCAGGAAAACGTCGATTCCGAGGAGAGACACAAAGAGGAACGCAATGGCCATCCAACCATCCGGCTCCGCGCTTGAGTTTATATAGCGGCGATGGGCCATGGCGAACCAGTGAATGCCGTACGCGGTGAAGGCCAGAGCAGCCATGTAGAGCGGAGCCGCGTTGTTGAAGACTCCGAACCATGTCATGCCGATCATCAGGTAGACGCCGGTGATGAACTGCATGAATCCCGGCATCCAGAAAGCCCACATCCCCATGGTGCGGTTCACGTCTGGACTGGGCTTTGGAAAGCCGAAAACTGCTTGGCCGCCCCAGATCAGGTAGCCTGTACCTAGCCCGAAAAAGCCAATCGCCACCGGCCAAAATGGCGAACTGGCAAACGTGAGTGTCTGTGATGTCATGCTTGTTCTCGCCTCCCGCTTGAAATCCGCCATTCAATAGGCGGACTAAGGATGGTTTTATCTGACGGCGCCGGGACATTTCGGCGCTCAAGGGCGGACGCGCGTCGGAGTATCTTCGGCGCACGCCGACGCCCGCGACATCATCTATGAAGCGCGGGGCGACAGTCAAGCACCGGTACTCGTCCAGTAGATTAGTGACACTCGAGTTCCTTTCTTGGAGATGAGGATTGCTCCAGGAACTGCTGGGGAGTGAAGTAACCCAAGGCTTGGTGAGGGCGGACGGTGTTGTAGGTTCGTTCCCAGTTCTGGAGTTCTTGATTGAGCTGGGTGATCGGGAGCGAGCAGGGGGTGATCTCATAGAATT
>JBOGJZ010000062.1:0-3624 GCA_050745645.1 Terriglobia bacterium
CCGCCGTAGTGGTCAGTAAACCATCCTGTAATCGGCGGAACGGCGTTGAGATGAGCGATTAACTCCCGATATTCCTGAGGGCGTTTTTTCGTCAGTAGGTAACAGGTTCCAAACACCTGTGACCAGACGGCTTGGTCATTACAAAACACTCGGTAGCCGGATTTAGCGAGCGCTTGTGAAACTCTCGTGGTCCCGGCAAATCCATCTAGAACCGTTTTTGCGCCTGTCTTTTTCGCCAATGCGAGGATATGGGGAATCAATTTGAGTTTTGATCCGGCGTATTTGACTCCCTCTGTTGAGGGAACCTCTGCCGCAACTTTTTCTTCAAACAACGAGAGCTGGCCGATTTTCATAATCCAGCAGCTTTCTTCAACAGTTCGATGTCCTCTTTTATTTTTTCAAGGGCTGAGGCATGCCCAGCGCTGGATGAGACAAGAGCGTGGGAAAACAGCTTTTCCAGCACCAAGTTGTGCGAGTAGTCAATCCAACCGTCCGTCAGGCTGTCGAAATGCTTCAAGGCGCGCTTGGTATTTGTCCAGAGACCCCGCTGGAGGGCATTTGCCGCAGCATCACTGTATCTTACTTCGCAGATGTAATCTCCGTGATCATCATAGAACCTAAATACGGGATGTTTTCTTCCTCTCCCCGCATCTTCTCGAACAATTCTGGCTGCTTGTTCACGAGCCGTCTCATAATCAAAGACCAGTATGTTGCACCGCTGCTTCTTCTCATCATAGATGAGCGGAAGGACATTGATGTTATTGAACGCAGAGAAGGCAAGATCATCTAAAATCGCCTTCACACTCTCTCTGCTTTCCATCTTTCCGATCTCCTTCAGTAGCCTAGGAAACATCAGCGAGCTCTTATCCGTGGAGAGTTGCAATGGTCCATCACCATACGCCTTCAGGCTAACCGGAAATTCCGCTTTAGTAATCTCGTTAATAATCTTGATATCCTCTTCTTGAGACTTGGCCCGGTAGAGATCCTTCCCTACATGCACGGATTTGAAGTCGTACATGTATTGATTGATAAATTCGGCAATCGCGATTTCCGCCAAGTCGCCGTGTGTTTTATTCCCGATCAAGCGCATGGTGAAGATGTTGCTCAATGTGATCGTGATCAGGTCTGGGTGTTTGCTGATTAATAGTTTCAGGCGTGTTGTGAAGTCTCTATAAGGACTCTGTGTGGTCATAGCCATGTACTCATCCCAAGCAACGATAACTTCTACAGCAACTGGAACTGGGAGTCAACGGCGAAATGCTATCACACGGCCGCGCATCGCACTTGCTGAGGATGGTAAGGATGAGATGGTGGTCGATTTCGACGGGAAGAACTCCGCCGCCGGCGCAGCTATTGGGAACGGCGGCTGGAGCGGCTCAGACAAGGAGCGCCCACGCGCACCAGGGCGTTTTGCATGGCATATCCGGCGCCGGCCGGGCCCTTGATAACCTCGCCTCGAACATACTCCACGAAGGCTTTCATCTCCCGTTCCATCTCCTCCATGCGCTTCCGCATGTTCAGGATGATCTCGACGCCCGCCAAGTTGACCCCAAGGTCGCGCGTGAGCTTCAGGATGACGTCGAGTTGTTCCAAATCCTCGGCAGTGTATAAGCGGGTATTTCCTTCACTGCGCGAAGGCTTGAGCAGCCCTTCGCGCTCGTAGAGGCGAAGCGTTTGCGGATGGAGATTGTACATCTCCGATACGGCGCTGATCATGTATCCTGCCTTGCCACGTGCTTTTTTGGCTCGCCGCGCCATGGTTTTCACTTCCGCTACGATGGTTGAGTTGTAGCGCAGAATTTCCCGCCTTTGGAAACTCTGCGGCTTGTTCGTGAATCCCTGAAGAAAAGCCGCAGACTTTCTAAGAAGCGAAAGTCTGCGCTACCCGGTCTTACTAAAATTCATGACCTTGCATTGCACCGCTCTCTTTTTCAAGCCGGTTTTCGAACATCTTAATAGCCGCCTACAATCGCAACTTTTCCGAATTTCGCATCAAACCAGTCCATCAGGGCCCGCTCTTCGTCCGTAGCGTCTCGCGGGGGTCGCCCGGGTTCAACCGCGCGAGCTCGCGAAGAAGCTCTTTGGTCCGCTCGTCCGCCACGCGCGGCACCATGACTTGCACCTCTATGAACTGATCCCCGTGCAAGCCAGCCTCCCCGCGCAACGAGGGCGCGCCTTTGCCTCGCAGCCGCAGGGTCTGGCCGCTTTGGGTGCCAGGCGGAATTCGGATAACGCTCGGTCCGTCGATTGTGGGAACTTCTACTTTCGCGCCCAGCGCCGCCTCGGTGACGGTGACCGGGACCTTGACGTAGATATTGTCGCCCCGGCGCTCGAACAGAGGATGGCTTTCGACATCCGTGACTATAAAGAGGTCGCCCCGAGGGCCGCCGTTCAGTCCGGCATTGCCTTTGCCTGGCACGCGGACGCGCGAGCCGTTATTTACCCCGGCGGGGATACGAACTTCAAAATTTTCCGGCTTGCGAACGACCCCGGCGCCCTGGCAGGTTGGGCAAAATGGCCGGTGGCGTCCCGATCCTCCACAATCCGGACACGGGCCGGAGAACCGCATGGCGCCGGCCTGGCGGTTCACTTTACCGGATCCGCCGCAGGTTTTACAGGTAACGGACGCACCCGGCGCAAACCCGGTTCCGCGACAGCTTGAGCACTCTTCATTGCGGGCCACCGTGATACGCAACTGGGCGCCGTGGATGGCATCCCAGAACGCGAGGTGCACATGGTGCTCAATGTCGGCGCCGCGTCGCGGACCTTCATGCGTCGCTGCGCCTTCTTCGTCCCGTGAAAAAATCTGGGAGAAGAGATCGCGAAAACTACCGCTGAAGCCGCCGCGCTTTTCCTCCTCAGCGGCGCCAGAGTCAGAAAAATCAAAACCGGAAAAGTCAAAGCCTGCCGGTCCCTGGCCTTGAGCCCGGCCCTGTGGTTCGGCATGAAAGCCCCCGGGCGGAATGTTATCCGAGTAGAACCCATACTGGTCGTAGACTTTGCGCTTCTTCTCGTCGCTCAGAATCTCGTAGGCTTCGGAGATTTTCTTGAACCGTTCTTCCGCGGCTTTGTCGCCCGGGTTCAGATCGGGATGATGTTTGCGCGCAAGATGACGGTAGGCCTTGCGGATGGCCTCCGGCTTGGCATTCCGGTCGACGCCGAGAGCGCCATAATAGTCTTTTTGCGTGGCGGCAGGCATTGGTTTGTGACTGTCTCAGCGCCAGGGAGCCTGGTTTTTTGTCGAGACTGCGACTATACTCACATAGCAGGTTGCTGAAAAATGATTTGGAGCCTGTCATTCTGAGCGAAGCGAAGAATCGAAGTCTTTCCTTTTCAATACGCCAAGCAGATGCTTCGCTCCGCTCAGCATGGCAAAATCCACTTTTTCAGCAACCTGCTAGATTAAGGCGATGAGCGAAACCGCACAAGTTCCGGCCCAACTGCTCAAGAGAATGGTCCGGGAACTCCTTTGAGGCATATGCCAAGCGATCTCGCGGGCCTGTGGAAGCTCCGCGCTGGTGATTATCGAGTCCTTTTCCGGTTCGATCGCGCTACGCGTACTCTTATGCTCTACGCTGTCGCCCATCGCAGCATCATCTATCGAAATCTGTAAGGCCAAGCTCA
>JBOGJZ010000063.1:0-1678 GCA_050745645.1 Terriglobia bacterium
CCGTGGGAATAGAAGTCCCTAACCAGCGGCGCGAAATTATCTATCTGCGCGAGATTCTTGAATCCAGCGACTTCGTCATTGCCCCAACCCACCTGGCGCTTTGCTTGGGCAAAGACTTCAGCGGCAAAGTCAGAGTCGGCGACTTGACGCAGATGCCCCATCTTCTGATTGCCGGGTCGACCGGTTCCGGCAAGAGCGTGGCGATCAACTCGCTGATCGTCTCGCTGCTTTACAAGTGCACCCCGGACGAAGTCCGCCTGATCCTGATCGATCCGAAACGCCTGGAATTAAATCTGTACGACGGCATTCCACACCTGTTCACCCCGATCGTCACCGAGCCCAAAGTAGCCGCGAATGTGCTTCGCCGCGCTACGCTCGAAATGGAAGAGCGGTTGAAAAAGCTGGCTCAGCACGGTGTACGGAATATCGAGCAATACAATAAGCTGTTCGAGCCGGATTCTAACCTCAGCCTCTTTGATGGAAACGGCCGGCAGGAATCAGCTCTACCGTACCTGGTGATCGTCATTGACGAGCTCGCGGACCTGATGATGGTCGAGCCGCAGAACGTGGAAGAATCCATTACGCGCTTGGCGCAAATGGCGCGCGCCGTGGGCATCCATTTAATTCTTGCTACCCAGCGGCCTTCGGTGGATGTGATCACCGGCCTTATCAAGGCCAATCTCCCCTCGCGGATATCTTTCCATGTGGCGTCCAAGGTCGATTCCCGCACTATTCTGGATTCCAACGGCGCCGAAGCCTTGCTCGGACGCGGCGACATGCTCTTTATGCCGCCCGCAAGCTCCCGGCTCCTGCGCCTGCACGGGCCGCTTGTAACCGAGAAAGAAATCAACAAAGTAGTAGATTGGTGGAAATCCCAATCCATCCCGCAGTACAACGAAGAATTCCTAAAGCCTTTCCGTGACAGCGGCCGCGATGACGATACCGAAGAAGATGCGGAAACGGCAGGGGAGCTGGACGCCGTTTACGAAGACGCCGTGCGGATCGTCGTGGAATCCGGCAAGGCATCCACGTCTTTGCTGCAGCGCCGCCTTCGGCTTGGCTACGGCCGGGCCGCGCGCCTGCTCGACCTGATGGAACGGGACGGCATCATCAGCGCGCCCGATGGCGCCAGACCGCGCGAAGTCCTGAAGCGCCCCGAGTGGCTTCAAGAAGTCGATGAACCCATCCGCTGATTCATAGCTCTACCCTGAAAATTCCGGCAACCCCTCGCCCGGCTCGCAGATTTTTACCCAAGCAAAGGTGAAGGGCCGCCGCTTCCTTCCTGGCAGGTTGTTGAAAAACGTTCAGGAACCGTGTCATTGCTGAGCCCAGGAATCTGCCCGCCGCCTTCCTTGTGCCCAGGCACGATGCGGCGCTGCAACCGGATACTCAATTCGAATCCGTAATAGGACTTAACTTTCGATCTGCTCCTTATTGATTCCAAAGCGTTTTCTCGCTTTGCCTACCCCTCGCTCCTGGAGGCCGGTTAGCGCGCCAGACCGGCGCCTTCAGCCTCTTTCCGGTGAAACAGGGTTTGCGAAAGATGAGAGTCATGGTTTCAGCGCCTCTTGATTCGGAATTCATCCAGCTTAACAACTCCAGACGAGACGAAGGAGACCCGTGAGACCCATGAGACAAGAAATTTCAGCGGGCATAGGGCCCCCCGTCTAAGTCACGG
>JBOGJZ010000064.1:0-4921 GCA_050745645.1 Terriglobia bacterium
GCGGTGCAGAAGGAGAAGACGACTGCTCTGCCCGGCTTGTTCAGTGACCTGAAGCCATAGATACAGGTGCGCCGCCCCGCAGTCTTGCTACGCAGGGGAGGGTGTTCCTTCCTTGCTGCCGCTACCTTCGCCATTGCCTCTTTCGCCTGCTCCGTTGGCTCCCAGGCAAGCAGGGTTCAACCTCGGAGCCAGAGCTTTTTGCATCCTTGTCCCTATTTAGGCCCGCCAGTAGATTCCCGCTCCCTCGCTTCTGCGGATAACACCCTTCGCGGGAAAAGACGGCAGTCAGCACGGGTGGGCCACCGCAACAACACTCAGCATAATTAAATAAATTTTTTATTTACTTTCCATGATGCGTGCGTCATAATCCAGCCCATACACAAATAAACCCTTTATAGGTATACGAAAACTAGCAATATTAGGTTTCAGGCGGGTTGAATATCTTTAGCGCAATATAATCAGAAGGAGGTTTCATGTCGTGACTAGCCACCTAAACTCTAAAGGGCCTTGGTTCGGGCTTTCGCTGATAGCAGCGCTGGTGCTCAGCTTTTTCGCCGCCACCTCAGCGCGCGCTCAAGTCACAGGAGCAACGCTTTCCGGTACGGTGACGGACCCCAGCGGCGCGGTGATTCCTGCCGCGAAGGTCTCGATAAAAAATACCTCTACCGGCGTGGTACGTAACGTCACGTCGGACGCCGCTGGCCTTTACAGCGCGCCTAACCTGTTGCCGGGAGCTTACAGTGTCACCACCTCCGCGCCGGGCTTCAGCACCGCCGTTCACAGCGGAATCGTGCTGACGGTTGGCGCCAATCAGGTTCTGAACACGACTCTGCAAGTCGGCAAGGTCACTAACATGATTCAGGTGACGAGCGCCGCGCCGACGGTTCAATTGGCCTCTTCCTCAATCAGCGCCGTGGTGAACTCCACCGCGGTCCGTACATTGCCGCTAAACGGGCGGAGTTGGAGCGACCTTGCCAAGCTCCAGATCGGCGTCGACGCCATCCAGGTTCAGCCGTCGTTTTCGGTGGGCGCGGACCGCGGAAACCGCGGCTTTGGCGCACAGCTTACCATCTCAGGCCAACGCCCCGTGGAGAACAATTACAGGCTGGATGGCGTGAGCCTGAACGATTATGGCAATGGCGCGCCGGGCAGCGTCCTCGGCGGTAATCTTGGCGTTGATGCCATTCAAGAATTTTCGGTTTTGACTACGAATCCTTCCGCCGAGTACGGCAAGACGGCCGGTGGAGTCATTAACGCCATCACGAAGACCGGCACGAACCAGTTCCACGGTGATGCTTACGAGTTCATTCGTAATGATGCATTTGATGCGGCAAACTTCTTCGTTAATTCCGCGAACCTGCCCAAGCCGGCGTTCCGGCGCAATCAGTTTGGAGCCTCTGCAGGCGGGCCTATCCAGAAGGACAAGACATTCTTTTTTGGCGACTATGAAGGGATACGTCAGGCGGAAGGCTTCGCGGTCATTGATACTGTTCCTTCGGCGGCCGCACGCGCGGGCAACCTTACGACGGGCACGGTGGCCGTCGATCCTTCCGTGGCGAAGTACCTGCCGCTTTTCCCTTTGCCGAATGGATCGGTTAACGGTGACATCGGCAATTTTAGCTTCGCCTCCAATCAGGTAATCAGAGAAGATTACTGGACTGCCAAGATTAATCACAATTTTTCGAGCAAGGACAGCATGTTCGGGACGTACATGTACGATGTCACGCCTTACAGCCAGCCGGACGGGTTCGACAACGTGCTGATCAATACGAAAACTAATCGCCAGTTTGTTGTTCTGGAAGAGACGCACATCTTCAGCCCGACCCTGGTTAATTCCGTTCGCGCCGGATACAACCGCGATGGCGTAATAAATAACCAGGGCGTTTCCGCGATCAATCCGCTGGCGGCGGACAAGTCCTTGGGCGCATTTCCAGGGCAGAACGCAGCTTCAGTGTTCGTAGGGCCGCTGTCGCCGTTGCCGCCAGGCGTGGCGGGGGCTTCCTTCTACAAATACAACTGGAATGCTTTTCAGGGCTATGACGATGCCTTTTACACACGCGGAACGCATTCTATTAGATTCGGAGTCGCTGTAGAGCGTGACGATCTCAACATGATTGACGAGACCGACCCCAGCGGTGTGTTCAACTTTGGCACGCTTGCGAGTTTCCTCGTGAATCAGCCTTCAAGATTTGACGGAGGCCCGCCGACTTTCATTACCCCCAGAGGGTTCCGGCAAACCCTCTTTGGACTGTACCTGCAGGATGACTGGCGCGCGCGTCCAAATCTGACCGCTAATCTAGGACTGCGCTGGGAAATGGTTACCGTTCCCATCGAAGTTCAAAATAAACTCTCAAATCTTGAGCCGATCAGTACTTCTACGCCCCATTTGGGCTCGCCGCTGTATAACAATCCTACATACAAGAACTTTGAGCCCCGGATTGGATTCGCTTGGGATCCTTTCCACAACGGCAAAACGGCGGTACGGGCCGGCTTCGGCGTTTTCGACGTACTGCCGCTGACCTATCAGTTCATACTGCCGGAAAACCAGGCGGTGCCATTCACCCAAGTAGTGAGTGTTAACAAGCTGCCTGCGGGGTCGTTCTTCGCCGGGGCGGCTACGCTCGCGGGCGCAACCAGCGGCCGCGGCGCCTATTATCCTACCGACGCGAAGCGCAACTACGTCTTTCAGTACAACTTCAACATCCAGCGCCAGGTTGCTCCGAGCGTGACGGTGATGGCCGGTTACGTTGGCGCGCACGGGGTTCACCAAGTATCCCGCATTGACGACGCGGATATGGTCATCCCCGTGGCGACGCCGGCAGGTTACCTTTTTCCGAATCCCGTCGGAAGCGGAACCACGATTAACCCTAACCTTGGTTCGATACGGGCGCTGATGTGGGCCGCCAATTCCTTCTATAATGCTCTCGAAACCCAGGTAACCAAGACAATGAGCCATGGCGTCCACGTCCAAGCTTCATTCACGTGGAGCAGAACCGTCGACATGAGTGATGGAGGCATGGCAGGCAATCAGTTTGCTAACGGCATCTCCAGTCCGGCGATCTATGATTTGAAATCCGAGCAGGGTCTGGCGGATTTCAATGTTGGCCGGACACTTGTGATCAACGGCATTTGGGACGTTTCCACGCCTAAGTCCTGGACCGGAATCCCACAGTTTGTATTAGGCGGGTGGGAGCTGGGAGGCATCTTTACAGCCAATGACGGAGAGCCATTTACGGCTACATGGGGCAGCGACGCTGATCCACAAGGCCTCAACAGCAGTGATCCGTGGGATTTTCCTCAGCTTGTGACCGGCTCTGGATGCAGTTCGCAGGTAAATCCGGGCAACCCCAACAATTACATCAAGGAGAATTGCTTCACGATTCCGACGGCGCCTTCCCTTGCCTACTGGACCGCAAATTGCGATCCTGCCTTCGGCACGCCACAGAATCTCCGGTGCTTCAATCTTCGCGGTAACGTTGGCCGCAATACGCTCATCGGCCCCGGGATCATGGATTTCGATTTCTCACTGTTCAAGAATATTCCTATCAAAAGAGTTTCAGAAAACTTCAACATTCAGTTCCGCGCGGAGTTCTTCAACCTTCTCAACCGGGCGCAATTTCAGCAACCGGGTGAGCAGTCCAATACCGATATTTTTGATTCGACTGGGGTGCCGATTCCCTTGGGCGTGGTTGGGTTGATAAACAGCACAACGCAGGACAACAGAGAAATCCAGTTTGCTCTCAAGGTGGTTTGGTAGGCTGGAGCGCGGCTCGTCTTTTCATCAGGATAAATTGCAAGGCGCGAACGGGAATCGGCTCGCGCCTTGTCACTTTGAACAGGCCTGATCCATTGCATACCCCGTTTAGCAGTTGTCATTCCGTGCGCAGCGAGGAATCTCGCTCTGCAAACAAATAACTTACTAGATTCCTCGTCGCCTGCAGCTCCTCGGAATGACAGGCTGGACGAGTTTTCACCAACCTGTCAGCCGCTGAAGTTGGTGAGTACCCGGAAACGGCCTTTCCAACAGCCCTAGTGAACCTAATTACCCGCCTATAGCCCTTCAGAAAAGGCCCGCAGGCCGCGCCGATTGGGTTCTTTCTGAGCCGGATAGCAAGGCGATTCAATTTTCATGGAGGAACTGATGAAACGATTGCAGATGATCTTTCTCGCTCTATTTTTTGCCGTGGCGGCAAGCGCCTGGGCCCAAGGCCAAGAGCCTTTAAAGCTGATCCATACCATCCCTGTGTCTGGACTCCATGATGGTGATTTTGACCACTTCATGGTGAATCTTCCAACTCACCGCTTGTTTCTTGCCGCCGAAGAAAACGGCAAGGTGATTGCCATCGACACCCGCACAAATAAGATTCTTCACGTGATTACGGACCTCAGTTCGCCGCACTCCATGGTGTTTCGCCGCGACCTGAACAAACTTTTCGTGGTTGACGGCGACGCCTCTGAGATCAAGGTGTACAACGGGACGAGCTATCAGTTAATCCAGCACATCCCGATGACCATCGATGCGGATTCGATCGCCTATGATCCGGCGACCAAGGTTCTGTACGTCGTGAGTGGAGGAAGGGCGGCGCACACGCCATATTCCTTTATCGAGATTATCGACACAACAAACTCGAAGGTGACCGGCAAGATAAAGATCGACACCAATCGCATCGAGGCTCTGGCGCTCGAAAAATCAGGTCCCTATATTTATGCCAATCTAACGGGCGAGAACGCCATTGGCGAAGTTAATCGCGTAAAAAGATCTCTGGTAGCCACCTGGCCGATCGCCAGCGAGGGAAAAGTGAACGTCGCTCTCGCCTATGATGAGCCGGATCACCGCCTGTTTACGGTAACACGTGATCCCGGCAAGGTTATCGTGCTCGATTCGAATTCCGGGAAGATCATCACCAGCATGCCTTGCGTA
>JBOGJZ010000065.1:0-5593 GCA_050745645.1 Terriglobia bacterium
GCCCAACTCCGCGCGGAGATCGTCGAGCGTCCGGGTGAACTTCAGTTTGAACCGTTCGGAGTCGAAGATGCGAGCACGGCGATAGACGTTCGCAGTGAGGTAGTGCAGGTGATTCTGGCCGTAATAATGCTGCTGTCGCGGCACGGGAGCAGTTTAGCTGGAATGACGCTTTGGCGCATACATACAAATCAATGTATGCGCCACCCGCGAAGGTCTTTCCTCTGCCCTTATCAGGCCGATTCCCCCTCGTCCTCAGGGGCTGCAGCATGAATAAAAATCTCTTGAAATTTAAGAGAGAATCTACCTGCTCACAGGCCCTCGTTATACCTCGATAAATTTCCGTAGTCTACTGCCAATTTCACTGAAGAGGTTGAGCATTTCGGGCAAGCCGCGCTCTACCAGGCGGCTGGGAGGTAGCGGGCGAGCCATAAACAGCTTCGGCGATCTCGGCGAGCGCCCGTCCGACGATATCGGAATTATCGCCAGCCGGGACGCTTACATGGTTCACGTAGATGGCGAAGGCCAGGCGCCGCCCATCTGCAGTCGTCATGTAACCAGCCAATCCCTTGCTGGTGACCATCTTGTTGTGATTGAGCTTGTCGCGGTAGAAGAACGTTCCGGTTTTTGCGAAGACGCGGCCTGCAGCGGGAGATTCCCGCCCCGTTTGATAAAGAGTACCGTCCCGGCCGAGAACAGGCAGGCTGGCAAGGAATTGAGGAAATACTTTCTGGCGGCGCATGAAGGCCAGGTAGCGGACCATAAAATCCGGCGTGAGGAAGGATGCAGGTGAAGCTCCCTCGCCGTCGGATTGCGAGACGCTGCTCAAGTCCAGCCCGGCCTCTTTCAGGAAACAACGCTCGAGATCAAGACCTGCCTGTAAAGCATTTTGAGTCGCACCAGTCAGCACTGCGCCCAGAATGTACGGCATGACGTCCGCGTGAAGGTTTTGGCTGACCTTAAGAGTAACCTTCACGTCTTCGGCGAGCGGTGGTGAGACGTGCTCGGCAATGAGATTCTGCGGCTCATAGACCGGCCTGAGCGTGTTGAAATCGGGCGGCCGGGTAAGGGGCTGGCCGGGCAAGATGAGGACGCCGGCCTGTTGCAGAGCTTCTGTGAAAACCACTTCGGCAAACCGGCTGGGCTGCGGCACGGCATATGGAAATAGAACCGGTGACTTCCCGACCGGCATGTTACCGGTTACAACGACGACGTGCGTGCCATCCGCATTCATCTGGTCGCTACTCCATTGAATATCAGGCGTCGAATCCGCCGGACCGGTAATGGCCTTATTGATGAAGTGGACGTAGGCGGAAGCGGGTGACACCTGCAACGAGACCGGAGCGCCGAGCGCCGGCCCCGGACTAGCCGTGATATCCATAATGTTGTCGTTGATGATGACCGGCGAGATCACCGTGTTCGTAGCCTGTTCAACCTGCCCCTCGGGAAACATGCTCACGTCCACAAGCACGCGCCCGGTGATCTGCTTTACGCCGCGGCCGGCCACTTGTCGCGCCAGTTGCCGGATGACCGCCAAAGGATCGCCCGGCACTGCTCCGCCGCCGTAACTGTGGTCATCGTTTTGGAAGGCGAGGGTTCCGTCCGGCTGAAAGCGTTGGGAAAGATTAGGGTCGCCGCTCGCTACCAACACCAGGTCGCCATGCAAGACGCCGTCAGAGCTGATTGGGCCGGTGCGATAGACACGCGTATGGAAACGGTAGCCGGGGCCGAGCAGTTTCAGCGCAGCGCCTTCGGTCAGGAGCTTGATGGTCGAGGCAGGCGCAAAGAACTCTTCGGAATTAAGCTCATAAACCGGGCGGTTTGTATCCAATGAGTAGAACTCAATGCCGAAGCTGGCATGGCGGAATTCCGGGCGCTGGATGATCTGCTGGATACATCCGGCAAGGGGGATGCCCTGGGAAAGCGCGGCCTCTCTGCCAGCAGTAAGAGCCTGCGCGGTGATGAGGAAAACCACGCCGGGAATCAGGGCTGCTCTTGCGAGGCGCATCATCATGCTCCGGTTTCGTTAAGACCGGGAGTAGTATACAACGCGGCCGCGCCTGGTTTGGCAAATCGCCAGCTTCATGCATAGTCTTTCCCAGGTGACGCGGCCATTTGGCGCAGCGCCGCCAGATTGCTGTTGCCCGGTTGCTTAGCGAACTCGTGCTAGAATCGGCGTGAAGGCAAGCCGCTATGGGACTTGGCGCGCGCATCCGGTTTCTATTCCGCATTTTCCTGCTGTTTACGTTTCTTGCTGCTATCGCGGTGGCAAGCGCGATCACGACGATCAAATTAACCATTCAAAGCAACCAAGAGACTTTGCCGGATTTGGTGGGGGTGAATCTGGAGGAGGCGCAACGCCTCACCGCCGCACTCGGACTTGAGGTGAAGGTAGAGGACAAGCTGTTCAGCGACAAGCATCGCGCCGGTGAAATCATCTCTCAACAGCCTCTACCGCGAACTAAGGTCAAGACCGGACAACACGTCCACGTTTTGGTCAGCTTAGGCGCGCCCAGAATTGCAGTGCCGGATCTCGTCGGCACGAGCGCACGGGTGGCGCAGATTGTGGCCGTGCAGAAAGGCTTAACAGTCGGCGATCTCGCACAAGCTTACTGGCCGGGAGCACCGGCGGGCCAGATTGTGGCGCAGGATCCCCCGTCTTCTTCGACGGAAATTCACAGTCCTGCAATCAACTTCCTCGTTTCTCTTGGAAATGAAACGGCGGCATATGTGTGTCCCGATTTCACCGGAATGAAAATAGGGCTGGCGCGTTCAGCAATATCAGGCGCCGGGTTCAGCATCGGCAAAATCACTCCGGTTACGGGGAGCGTGGCGGCAAGCGGAACCATTCTCAGTCAGACTCCGGCGCCGGGAAGCAAGATTTTGGCGGGTGGTTCGTTTGCCTTCCAGGTGGCGCAATAGGACGGCAAGCGAAGGCGAAGGAGCCGGAAAGTCGCGTAGCGTCTGCCCCAACGTTACGCCGGGCGAATGTTCTGGTTTACGCGGAAGAAGTTCGTGGGACCGTGCTTTTTCTTCACGGCCGCCAGCCGAATACGGATGCACGGCGTCAAAGTAATGCTTGCACCACTGCGTGATCTTATCCTTATTAGCCGGGTCGGGGTCCACGCCCACGATCACCAGCGCTCAATTGGCGTCACGGTAGCTGAACGCGGTATCGTTTTTGCCTACGCGGTGCGCCGCGCCATCGATAGGATAGAGATGCGCGGTGGAGAGCATGGTGGGCAGTTTCTGGCCGTGCTCGAGATGCATAGCGACGGCTCTGTCGCTAAGCTCGTTCACAAAATCAGCCCGTCAGTACTGCTGCAATCCGGGCGGGTAGAGCGGATCGAAGAGACTTTGCACGGCGGGGAAAGGCATGGGGACCTACATGGTCAAGCGCCGGCCTGCCCACGTTGCGCACCGGTTTGGTGATTTTATCCGCCTGGTCGGAGGCCGCCGTCGAGCACCACCTGATGGCGCACATTTTCTTGCCGTGCAGATTCTCGGGAAACAAGGACACGAGGGGCACGGTCAGAAAAGCACGGAAATAGGGGCGACTGATTTATTAGGATCAGCCAGCCCCTATCGAGCCTTTGCGTTGACGGCTGGTTATTCGGCCAGTGTGAACGGTTGCACGAAAGATTGATCGCCTTTCGCATAGTCAATCCACACCGTGTGGGTTTTCGGGTCAACCGCGACACTATGCGTGCCGGGTTGATCAGGGACGCTGCCGAGCGACTTCAGGTTGTTGCCGTCAAGCCACACAACGGCGAGTTTCCCAAACTTACTCGCGCAATAAACCTTGTGAGTGCCCGGATCGTAAGCGATTTCATCAACGCCCTGCGGGATGTCAGCCCGGCTAAGGATGTTTCCGTTGGTACGGTCCATCAGCACCAGCTTGCCCGCGCAGGCTACCAGCAGCCCATTACTCTCAGGAACGATCGCGATGCCGTGGGGTCCGGTATCTGGAGTAAGCGGCCATTGGTGCAAAACCTGGTTGCTGGCCGGATCGACCTCCGCGATCATGTTGGTCCCCTTGATCGCTTGATAGAGCCGGCTGTAATTCGGATCAAAGGCAAGATCTTCGACGCCGCTGCCATTATATTTAACAGTGGTGACAATTTTACGGGTCATCGGGTTAATCACCCAAGCTTGGCCGGCCTCATCGTCTGACTCATAAACCCGGTCGGTATTGGGGTCGTAGGCGATCAAGTCGGTATTCTGGGACACCGGGACTGTTCCAAGCACGCGCAGGGTTTTTCTACTGACGATAACCATGCGGTGTGGATCATTACCGCTGACGTAATACCTGTCGCGTTTCAGGTCGATGGCGGCATCCTGCGAGGCGCTGGTGGGCACCCTCTTCAGCAGTTTCTTGGTGTTCAGATCAAACACGACGAACTCTCCATTGCCCTTTTCCTGAGCTAGCAAGAGCCGGTTCGCGCCGGTGTCAACGCGCATAAAATCAAAACCTCCGTGGGCGCCGGGCAACATGATCGGGCTGCCCGCTGTGAGCGGCGGCGCGGCCTGCGCCGAAAACGCGAAGGCCAAGAAGCAACACGCCAAGCTCGCTTTGGTTAACAGCCCTTTCCAACGATTCAAATGATTCACAGGTGTTCTTAACATGCATCATCCTTTCCTCGGCTTTAGCCGAAACCAGACATGAAAGCAGGACAGGTGCTCCTGCCGATTATCACTTGTGAGGGTTAGGCAACCTTCGAACTCATGAACAGTCTTGAGAGTTGCTGAAAAGAGGCTGAAAGCATGTCATTCTGAGCGAAGCGAAGAATCTAATCTCATCTGTTTTCGCCACGACAACAAGTAGATGCTTCCCGACTTCGCCGGGACAGGTCACTCCGCTCAGCATGACATAACCGGATTTTTCAGCAACCTCCTCGATGGCAACCCGGTCAGCGCCGTTTCTTGCCTTCGTTCTGCGCGACCCGCGCCTTCACCATTTTCTTAACAACTGCCGCCGGCAGCGGCTTGTCCGTGGGGAAGCGGATGGTCCCTTTGGACATGGAGAAACCCTTCAGTTCGTTCTTAAATCTTTCGACAATCGAGGCCGTGGGAAACAAACTGCAGTGGTTCGAAAACGCGGCGAACCACACCAGCACTCCTTTGTACTTGAACGCAGGCATCCGATAGCTGATGATCTCGGCAGCTTCCGGCGGCGCAGCGGACCGAATCGCCGCACGAATCTTGTTCAAGGTGCTGCGGGCGGGTTCTGGGACACGGGCAAGGTATTCATCAACTGTTTCCGGGGCGCCGTTGCCTTTCGTCACAGAACCGCGATTGCCGGATTCCACTTTTGCCATGCCGGGCAATCCTACCAAAACTTCCATTTCAAGTCCACACTTTCACTTATGCGTGTCGCAGCAATATGAGAAGTTCCTGTTTGAGCAAAGTAGAAAGTTTCTGTTCGAAGCCGTCACACTGGCGGGATGAGCGAACAGGAGATATTGGTGTTAAGCACGAGAGATCGGGATTGGGTAAAAGTCTTGCACGAAGTGAAGCGCGGGCATTTGACGCAACGGGCAGCAGGGCAGCAGTTAGGGATGAGCGATCGCTGGGTGAGAAAGCTGCTGGGGCGGGT
>JBOGJZ010000066.1:0-9448 GCA_050745645.1 Terriglobia bacterium
GGCATGGACGAAATTTCCATCTCGGGAGCAACCAAAATTTCCGAAGCAGTGGAGGGGAGCGTCCGCACCCGCTATGCGGCGCCCGAAGAATTCGGCGTGGCGCGAGCAGAAGCGGATGCCATTGCGGGCGGCGACGCTGCAACAAACGCTCGCATCGTCCTCGATATCCTTGAAGGAAAACCCGGCCCATACCGTGAAATGGTAGTGGCCAACACTGCCGCCGCGCTGGTGGCTGCCGGCCTCGCAGCGAACTTTCTACAGGGGGCCGAGCGCGCCGGAGAAGCTATCGACACAGGCGCGGCAAAACGCACCCTGGAAATTCTACGCGAGTTTACCCAAAAGCACCGGCACTAGCCGGTTGCTAAAAAACATTACGGAGCGGCGTCATTCCAAGCCGGTTCGTGCCTCGTTCAATCCCTGAAAAAGCCTTTCACCACAGAGAGCACAGAGAAAACACCGGCAACCGGTTAGAGTTGGTTGTATCGCCCAGCCGCCGCTTGACCGAGGCGCATTAAGGCATCAAGGATGGGCAGATGCGCTGCCGAAAACAGATCTTTTCCTGCTGCGGCCGTGGTTTCTCCGCACTCGGCCTTCGGCAGTGCAAGCTGGTTGACGAGCGATAGGAGAGAAGCCACAGACGCAGGAAACAATCCTTGCAGGCGCGAAAGGGCGATGGCCGGCAGCGAGATGGTCCGTTCGGCGTCGCCGTGTTCAGTTGCTCTCACGATAGCGCGCGCTGCTCTTTCAGCGTTGATCGAGATGAGCGGCAGGCTGGCGCCAAGCCCGAACCAAGTGGCCTCTTCCTGTCGGCGGCCTTTGAACAAGGCGTTAACGTGAGAGCCGGTGCGCATCAGCCCAGGCACTATGGTCGTGACGAGGACTCCTTCCCGCGCAAGCTCAGCCCGCAAGCCCTCTGAGAGGCCCACCAGAGCAAACTTGGCGCAGCAGTAGGGGAGGATATGTGGGACGCTGACCTTGCCACCAATGGATGTGATATTTACAATTCGCCCTTCCCGCCGCGCTCGCATACCTGGGAGCACTGCTGAGATCATATTGAGCGCTCCCCAGAAGATCGTTTTCAACGCGCGGTCGTAGTCCTCCGCTGTCATGCATAACGCGGGACCAACCTGGATGATGCCGGCGTTGTTCACCAGCACGTCGACCGGACCAAATTGAGCCGTGAGATCCGCCATAAACTGCCGGACCTGTTCGGGATCGCTTACATCGCACGTCCCTGCCCATACGTCAGCCCCGCGACGTGCAAGATCTTCCCGAGCGCGGTCGAGCTGATCGGCATGGCGGGCGCAGATCGCCACGCGGCAGCCTTGGCGGGTGAATTCCCGGGCGAGCAGCAAGCCCAATCCGCGTGAGCCGCCTGTGATCAGTACTGTCTTCCCTCGCAGGCCTTCCAGCCTTCTGCTGTGGGCGATAGCTTTGGCTATCAAAATCGCTCCGCCTCCTACCGCCGCCGCCAAAGTAAGCCCTCGTGATACCGTGCACATCTTTCTCATGTAGTTTTTGATGCATTGCCGCGTGCTTTAGACGGTATTACCAGCTAGTTAATGTGCCGCTCCCGAGATTTTTTCGCTTGATACCACCATGCTCATGCTTCTCGCACCGTGACAAAGAGCCGTCGACTGTGGCATGGGGGATGCGCGCGCTCCCAGCTTTGACGCCTTCGCCCATGATCTCGGCAAGATACGGCAAACACCGCAATGGACCGTCTCCGGGCGCCGCCACGTCAGGGACCAGCGCGTTGACAGGTCGCACCGGATAATGCGAACGTAGGGAGCAGATGGGTCATGACGCAAAAACTGCCACAGTAAAGGACGTTTCAGCGCTATCCGGACCACAGGACGTCCTGTCCCTTATTGGGAACACGCCGTTGCTGCGTTTCCAGCGGGTCACAAAGCAGTTCCCTGGAATAGAAATCTACGCCAAGGCCGAATGGGAGAATCCCGGCGGTTCCGTGAAGGATCGTCCCGCTAAAAACATCATCCTGGAAGCCGAGCGCGCCGGGCTAATGCATGAAGGCAGGATTTTGATCGACTCCACCTCCGGGAACACCGGTATCGCTTACGCCATGATCTGCGCGGCGCGCGGATACCGTTTGAAAATCTGCATGCCTTCGAATGTATCCCTGGAGCGGAAGCAGATATTGTCTGCTTATGGCGCAGAAGTGATATACACCGATCCCATGGAGGGTTCGGACGGGGCCATCCGCAAAGTGCGGGAGATGGCGGCGGAAAACCTGGACCTCTATTTTTACGCCAATCAGTATGACAACCCGGCCAACTGGCGCGCGCATTACGAAACGACGGGGCCTGAAATTTTCGAGCAAACCGGCGGACGCATCACGCATTTTGTGGCCGGCCTTGGAACCAGCGGCACTTTTATGGGAACTTCACGCCGCCTGAAGAAACTGAACCCTTCGATCCGGTGCATTTCCGCGCAGCCCGATGATCCATTCCACGGCTTGGAAGGGCTGAAGCACATGGCCACGGCAATCCCGCCTGCAATTTACGATGCCTCTCTGGCGGATGGCAACCTAGCCATTTCCACTGAAGAGGCCTACGCCATGACGCTGCGGCTGGCTCGCGAAGAGGGGCTGCTCGTAGGCGTCTCTTCGGGAGCTGCGATGGTGGCGGCGCTGAAAGTGGCCGAATCGATCCGCGAGGGCGTGGTCGCCACCATTTTCTGCGATAGCGGCGACAAGTATTTGAGCGAGCGCTTCTGGCGGGAAAGAACCTAGCGTAGGCCGTCGGAAGTCCCTTTACCTACTTACCGCGTCGTGTGGAGCAGGTAGCGCAGAGTTTGAGCATTTCAAACTCTGCGGTTTTTGGTTGCAAAAAAACAACAGCCGCAGGGTCTAAAGGCGGACCCTGCGCTACAACGAATGGATTTGTAGCGCAGCGTTCGCATTATAACGCTGCGGCTTTTCAGCCGGAAAACAAGTAACAGCCGCAGAGTTTCAGAAACGCGAAACTCTGCTCTACCCCGCTTCGATTGCGGTCCGAAGGCCGCATCGCGTTACTCTTAATAGACCAGCAGAGCCGCCAAAAAATTGATTTCTCCCGGAGAGGTCCGCTAGAATGCTCGCATGGTTAACAGAACGCAACTGGATATCCAGCCAGGTAATCGCCACGGAATGAAACGCGGACGAGCCAGTTGGATGGCGAGGATTGGCGCGCTCGGAATTTTCGCTGCCGGGCTGTTTTTGCTCGCGGTTCCCGCCGTCCAACTTTCAGGACGGACGCTTTCCGATGCCGCACTGCACCGAACCGTGGTGCAATATGTGCGGGAAAAGTACGGCGTTCCCGACACGGTTCAGTTGACGGCCGGGCCGCTCGAGAGCTCCCAGAATCCGGCGTATTACGAATGCGTTATCACCGTGACGAATGGCGCAAAGACAACCTCGCAGCCCGTCAGCATATCCAAGGACGGGCGCTACCTGGCGATGACGCCTCTCTTCTATTTAGGCGGCGACCCGCAAAGCGCCATTGTCACCGCCATGCGGGAGGCTTATAAGCTGGGCTCGGAATGGCAACTGACCGTTGGACCTTTCCGCTCCTCCCCGGCGCCTGGCTTTTACGAGGTCACTGTAAACGCGGAGGGTAAAGGACAAAAGCGGCCTGTTACGCTTTATGTGACCGAGGACAAAAAGTTCGTCGTGCTGGGCCCTGTTTATGTGATACGCAGCGACAGCGAAAACGAGCGTCTGATCAACACCAGGAATCAGCCCAGTTCCGGACCTGCCAGCGCGCCGGTAACTATTGTGGAGTACGCGGACCTGGAATGCCCTAGTTGCGCGCGGCTGCAACCGTTCCTGGAGGACCAGGTCTTGCCGAAGTATGGAAACAAAGTGCGCGTGATCTACAAGGACTATCCTTTAGCCATGCACCCCTGGGCTCGCACGGCAGCCGTAGCTAGCCAGTGTGCTTATGAGATCGATCCTTTGGCATTCGTGCGCTATCGCAGTTCAATCTTTGCCAACCAGGACCAGATCAATGTGACTAACGTCCGGGACGCGCTGTTGCGGCTCGGAGAGCAGGCGGGGATAGACCGCCTTCATTTAGCCGCCTGCCTGGATTCCAATGCGTCGCTGCCGAGAGTCGAAGCGGACGTCCGCGAGGGAGATTTACTTCAGGTGACGAGTACGCCGACCAGCTTCATTAACGGCAGAATCGTTGTGGGTCTGCAATCGCCGGTCGAATTTTACAAGATCATCGATCAGGCGCTCGCTCAGGCCGAATCGCCCGCGGCCCGGCTTCGCGCTCCAAATCATTCAGCAGGGAGATAATTACGTTGCCGGCTAAAGCCAAAAGCGCCGCCATGTTGCTGGCTTTGGCCCTGGTGTTTCCATACCTCGCGCGCGCTTCGAGCGCTACGGCCGCGGTCTCCACAGCTAATCAGGCGCTGCGTAGTAAGATTGCGAGCTATCTCCGCCAGCGCTTCTCAATAACTGATTCCACGGCGATGACCGTGGGACCGCTGCTTCCCTCGATTTATGCCGGCTTTGATAAGACCATCGTTGTGGTGGAAAACGGTAAGGATAAAGCCTCCCAGAGCTTCTATGTCTCCAAAGACGGACAGTACCTAGTTCAAGGAAACATCTATTCGCTGAACGTCGATCCGCGAAAGGAAGTGGAGAGTTTGATCCGGACGGAGGATCAGCCGGCAACCGGCCCGGCTGACGCACCGGTAACAATCGTGGAATATGCCGATCTCGAATGTCCCGTGTGCGCCGAGATGCAGCAGGTCATCGAGACGCAGTTAGTGCCCAGGTATGGTGATAAACTGCGGGTCATATACAAGGAGTTTCCGCTTTTCAGCATCCACCCTTGGGCGGTTGCTGCCGCCGCGGCTAACCAGTGCGCCTATCAGATCAATCCCGCCGATTACGTGAGCTACCGCTCTCTCATCTTCAAAAACCAGAAAACTGTTCAGCAGGGCACAGCGACTCAGCAGCTACTGGACCTGAGCATCCAGGCGGGGCTCGACCGCACGAAAATGTCTGCCTGCCTGGATTCCAAACAAGCTCTGCCGCGCGTTCGGCAGGACTTTTTGGAAGGCCAGAAGCTGGGCGTGGCCAGTACTCCCACATTTTTTATCAACGGCAAGATGATCGCCGGGCAAGTGCCGGTAGCCGACTTGTTCAAGGCGGTGGACCAAGCGCTCGCCGAGGCCTCGGCAAAGTAACCGATGCTGCCTGAAGCATGATGCTTGAGCTGCCCTTGCCTGACAAACAGTTGACAAATTCCTCACCTCAAAAGATTTTGGTCCAATGCCTGCGGGTGATAGAATGGGCTACGAGGGCGCTTGTCGGGGTGAGCCAACGGGGACAAGCCGCCGGCGCAGGGAGCGCAGGCGGGTCCGTCGGCATGAAAGGCCGCTCGGATGACAGGTCTTTCGGCGAGCAACACGTCCAGCCGTCTAATCTGGATTGCGATCCTGTTGTGCGTTTTCGCCGCCATGTCTGAGTTGAGCAGGGCGGCGCCCAGGGAAAACGGAAACGCGCCAGACGTTCAGCAAGGCGCACACATTACTGTGCGCCGGCCGCCTGTATACACGGCGCCGATGCAAGTGAACGTCAACCGGGTGTTAGTGAACGTTACCGTCACAGACCCCTATGACCGGATCGTCACTGGCCTGGACCAATCCAATTTCGAGATTTACGATAACAAGGTCCAACAGAAAATCCTCTCATTCTCTACCGAGGATGCCCCTATTTCCGTCGGCTTGGTCTTTGATTCCAGCGGCTCCATGGCCGACAAGATTCAAAAATCCAAACAAGCGGCGCTGCAATTCTTCGAGACTGCGAACCCGCAGGATGAGTTCATGCTCATCAATTTCAGCGACAGCCCAACTCTCATCTCCGGGTTCACTTCGCGCTTTTCGAACCTGCAGGACCGCCTGCTGTTTGTGAAGGCCAGGGGCACGACGGCGCTGTTGGACGCGATCTATCTCGGCCTGATGGAAATGAAAAAAGCCACGACGAATCGGAAGGCTTTGCTCATCATCTCGGATGGAGGCGAGAACCACAGCCGGTACACGGAGCACGACATCCGGGAGCTAGTCAAGGAGTCCGACGTGGAGATTTACGCGATCGGCGTCTTTGAGCCGCTCAGCTCGCGCAATCGCACGCCAGAGGAAGCGGCTGGCCCCGGGCTTCTGTCCGATCTTGCGGATATGACTGGCGGCCGCATGTTCAGCGTAGAAGACCCTAATGAGCTGCCTGACATCGCGGAGAAAATTTCGATCGAGCTGCGCAACCAGTACGTCATCGGCTACAAACCCACCGACCTGGTGAGCGATGGACGGTGGCGGCGCATCAAAGTCAAGCTGAAGCCGCCCCAGGGTTTGCCGCCGCTCCAGGTCTACGCTCGCACAGGTTACTATGCTCCAATGGACTAAACTCACCGATCGGGCGCCGTTCTTGCTCTGTATCCTGGCGGCTTTGCTCAGTGTGTGCCCGGCGGGAGCGCAGAAAACTGCATCGCAACCTGCGGGCTCCTCAAAGTTAAAAGCAGCGCAGCAGAAGAAGGGCGAGTACACCCTTCACGCCAACGTAACCCTTGTAGTGCTGCACGCCACCGTCGCGAATAAGAAAGGCCAGATAGTGGACGATCTCGGCAAAAATGACTTTGCAGTTTATGAGGACGGCGTTCAGCAGAAGCTTGCGGTGTTTTCCCATACGGACATCCCCGTGACCATGGGCATCGTGATTGACGACAGCGGGAGCATGCACGACAAGCGCCCCGCCGTGGATGCCGCCGCTCTCACATTCGTGAAAACATCCAACCCAGACGATCAGGCCTTTGTAGTTAATTTCAACGACGCATACTATCTGGACACACCCGGCAATTTCGCCGCAAACATAGACCAGTTGAAGGCCGCTCTCGACAAGATCGATTCTCGCGGCGGCACGGCGCTTTATGATGCCATTTACGCCTCTCTCGATCATCTGAAACTCGGAAATCGCGATAAGAAGGTGTTGCTGGTCATCACGGATGGAGAAGACAACTCAAGCCGTTACACCTTGGAGCAGTTAATCCAATATGAGGAAAAATCGAACGCTGAGATTTACACCATCGGGTTGCTTGGCGAGGATCATCCGGGCGGGCTGTTTCACATTGGCAGCGGAGGCGATCGTCACGCCGCCAAAATTCTGAAGGAAATCGCTGAGGCTACCGGAGGCAAGGTCTTCTTTCCCAAAACCCTCGACCAGGTGGACGCCGTATGCCAGAACATCGCCCACACCATCCGCGACCAATATACGCTGGGCTACTATCCTACGAACACGGCGCACGACGGCAGCTTTCGCTCCGTGCGGGTTGTGGCTTTCGTGCCCAACACGCACAGCCGGCTCATCGTACGGACGCGCCCTGGTTATTACGCGCCCAAGGCAAGCCAGATGGCCAGCGTAAACTCACTGCTGTCTTCGAGTGGCAGCGCCGGCGCTCATCCTTAGCACCGGCGCTTCACATTACCGGAAGGCGGCGATCCCCGTGACACGCTCGCCGATGATCAGCGTATGCATGTTGTCGGTGCCCTCATAGGTAAACACAGATTCCAGGTTGCACATGTGGCGAAAGACAGGGTACTCATCCGCGATTCCATTCGCGCCCAAAATGTCCCGCGCCTGGCGCGCCACGGCAAGCGCCATCCTGACGTTGTTCCGCTTGAGCATCGAAACGTGAGCGAAGTCGGCGCGTCCCTCGTCTTTGAGCCGGCCAATGTGAATCGCCAGCAACTGCGCCGTGGTAATCTCTGTGATCATGTCTGCAAGCGCGCCCTGGACAAGCTGATGAGACGCGATGGGCTTGTCATCGAACTGTTTCCGGGCTTTCGCGTACTCGAGGGCTTCATGGTAGCAGGCCATGGCGGCGCCGATCGCGCCCCAGCCAATTCCGTAACGCGCCTGTGTCAAGCAGTCGAGCGGCGCCTTGAGCCCCTTCGCTTCCGGGAGCAGATTGGCTTCTGGAACACGAACATCGTTAAGCGAGAGGATGCTCGTTACCGAAGCCCGTAGAGACCACTTACCCTTGATATCGTGGGCGGTGAAGCCCGGCATGCCTTTCTCCACCAGAAAGCCGCGTATTCCTTCATCTGTGCGCGCCCAGATCAAGGCCACGTCGGCGAGAGTTCCGGAAGTGATCCAGGATTTCTCGCCGTTCAGAATGAAAACGCCGCCGTCCCTTACAGCCCGGGTTCTCATGCCAGCGGGATTTGAGCCGAAGTCAGGTTCCGTAAGGCCAAAACATCCAACCGCCTCGCCTCGTTGCAAAGCAGGCAGCCACCGTTCTTTCTGCTCCTTGCTTCCGTAGGCATGGATCGGATGCATGACGAGCGCGCCCTGAACAGAGGCGAAACTGCGGAGGCCGCTGTCTCCGCGCTCTAACTCCTGCATGACGAGGCCATACTGCACGTTGGACATCCCGGCGCAGCCATAACCTTGAAGATTGGCGCCGAGAAACCCAAGCTCGCCCATCGGCCTGACCAGATGGCGAGGAAACTTGGCTTCGCGGCTCCATTCCTCGATGTACGGAATCACCTCACGGCTCACAAACTCACGCACCGTCTGGCGCGTCAGCTTTTCTTCGTCGCTGAGCAGCGAGTCAAACTGTACAAAATCTATGCCACGGAAAGGGAACATGCTGAGTCTCCTCCAAACCAGAAGGCTTTAACCCCTGCTGCGTTTTCTGTTACGGTTGATGAGGGCGGATTCCAGCGTATCAATCAGGCTGTTTGATAATCAACCATGCGGAGGTGGCGGAACTGGTAGACGCAAGGGACTTAAAATCCCTCGGCCCGTAAGGGCTGTGCGGGTTCGATTCCCGCCCTCCGCACCACACTTCACTTTGACCTCGACTGCGGGTCACCATGATCCCGCTTCGGCGTAGGAGATGACACCATCCCGCGCAGGGCAAATCCCCTTTGAACTGTCGGGCAATTTCTCGGCCACACCATTCTTCCATGCGCCGGGAAAAAGCGGGACACCTGCTTCCGCCCCGGCAACCAATGGAACCATCATTAACCCTTCCCAAATACCCATACCGCAGAATCGGGGAATGTCTGGTGACCCATCAAGCGGTCAGTAAGTCTATGCAAAGATGGTCGTGCCAACGGGAATCGAACCCGAATCAGGCTGTCCAATCCAGTCCGAACCAGTCCTAAGTAGTTGATTCTACGCTAATCGAAGCCTAGGCGACCCTATGGTGTGAGCAATGTGTGAGCAAGACATTTAAAGTCATGCTCAGGTCGATGCAAAGTGTTTGCGATACTCACGCGGCGGGACGCCGAGGACCCTTACGAAAGCTGACCGCATTTGCTCCTCGGCGGCATCCCCGACATCCCCTGGTTTTGGGTGGCTCGCGCGGCTTCTGTTTCATATCGGACGAAGCCGCGCTCGCCCCGTTCGCTCACGCTCCACAAACGGGTTCTGGAC
>JBOGJZ010000067.1:0-1527 GCA_050745645.1 Terriglobia bacterium
GATTCACATTTGCATCGGCCTGCGCCTCAGTGACGCCGGTTTTCAGGCGACCGAGGATGTAGAGGGACTCAAACCATTTGTCGTCCAAGCCATTCCAGCCGGGCGAGACTTGTTTTTCCATCGAGAGCGGGATCCACAGATCGGGCGATTGGCCTACCGTCGTGCCGAAAAATTCCGGCGGCGTGACGCCAATGATGGTGTAGACCGTTGATCCGAGGGTCACCGTCTTGCCCAGGATGGCCGGGTCGCGTCCGAAGCGCCGCTTCCACCAGAAGTAGCTCACCATCGCGACGGGGTGGCCTCCGGCGGGTTCGTCATCAGCCTCGGTAAAGGCGCGGCCCACAATCGGCTTGACGCCCAACATGGAAAAATAGATCCCGGAGACCAGTTGCACGTCCATCGGCTCCAGGTTTGCGCTCGTGCCAACCTTGCCGTGCATCTTCCTAAACATTAGGCTGAGCATGGCGCTGACACTGGAGAAAACCTGGTTTTTCTGCCGCATCTTGCGATAAAAGGAATAGGAATAGAGATCCGTTCTGGCGAAGTCATCCGTGCTGCCGCCTGACCGTCCCGTTCCAAGCAAGACAAGCTGGCCAGGGTTCTTCACTGGCAACTCCCGCAGCATGACGGCATTCATCAGGCTGAAGATGGCCGTATTCGCGCCAATGCCCAGCGCGAGCGAGAGCACGGCGACCGCAGTCAACCCAGGACCGCGCCGCATGGTTCGCAGGCCGTAGCGCAAATCCTGAAGCAGTGTTTCGAGCCACTGAAAGCCCAACATATCCCGGCTTCGTTCGCGGATTAGCAGAGCGTTGCCGAACTCGCGCTTTGCGGCAAAATGCGCTTCATCGGGTTTCATGCCTTCTTCAGTATGCGATTCCGCCCTCAGATTCTGGTGCAAGCGCATCTCCTCTTCCAGGTCGCGATGGAACTGCCCGCGCCGCAGGAAGAACACCAACCGCCGCCACAATTCACCCAGCCATTCCATGATGAGCCTCATACTGCTTTCAGCCGTCGGCTTTCAGCAATCAGCATGCGGTGGTAGCCACGGTCAGAGCTTTTCTGACCGTGGGCTTTTCTCCCATTACAAACCCACGGTCAATTCACAAAACGAATTGACCGTGACTACCACCTGCGAGCGCGGCAAGCAGCGCCCCTACGTCACATCCCGATGCGGGGCGCAGCAAGCAGCGCCCCTATACCTTTCGGCACCGCACTTACGCTGTCTGAATCACCCGCTGGATTGCTCCGATTACCCGCTCAAACTGGGAAAGCTCAACCTGTAGCTGCTTCCGTCCGGCCGTCGTCAGCTTGTAGTAGCGGGCGCGGCGATTCCCGGCTGTCGCGCCCCACTTGGCGGTCACCCAACCCTTGATGAGCATCCTCTGCAGAGCCGGATAAAGCGAGCCCTCTTCGACTTGTAAAACGTCCTCGGATAATTGCCGGATGGAATTGGCAATCTCGAAGCCGTGCATCTCGCGCCCGCGCGCGAGCGTCTTCAGAATCATTAAGTAAAGCGTGCCGGGC
>JBOGJZ010000068.1:0-13302 GCA_050745645.1 Terriglobia bacterium
CGTCAGTCCTGATTGGAAAGATTTGTATGAGACTGTGATGCATATGCCGTAGTGCGACCGTCGAGGCATGGATTCCCGCTTTCGCGGGAATGACTGTTCCCCCTCACGCAGGGGGACGGTTGCTAGCAGCATGAAAAGCTGCTAAAAAACACAAAAGGATTTACGGGGTTGCCATGCCTTTTGCATTTCAGCATACAAGAGACAACTGCTTATCGATACGCATACGATCTGAAGAGGGGGCTTGCGCCGCGTACTGCAGATTACTTTCTAGAAAAAGCGAGGGACAATCCACCCGGACCAAATCAACCTTTTCCGTGGCACCTTCCGGGTATTGAGCTCTTGCGAAGGTCGTTGGAAGAATTAGCGGACCGACAGGAGGCCGACAGAGTTCACGAGTACATGCTTATCACGGATATACAGGATGTTCTTCAGAATCCTCGGAGGACGTGGGCTGAGCAGCTTTCAATGGACTGCTTTCCGCCTGCCGCTTTCTGCATACTGCCTTCTGCCTGCTTCGCTAGCGAGCCACCATGCAAACAAGACGTCCCGTCATAGCCGGTAATTGGAAAATGTACAAAACGATTGCCGAGGCGGTCACATTCATTGAAGCGTTGAAGCCCAAGGTTGCAGGTGTGAGTCATTGCGAGATCGTGGTGGCGCCGCCGTTTACAGCATTACGGGCCGTGGCGGAAGCGGCGGCTGGCAGCAATATCCAAGTTTCCGCGCAGGATGTGGGCTGGGAAAATGAAGGCGCGTTTACGGGCGACGTCTCTGCACCAATGCTGCGCGAGGCCGGATGCACCCACGTCATCATCGGCCACTCGGAGCGCCGGGAGCTTCACGGCGAAACCGACGAAATGGTGAATCGTAAACTGAAGCCGGCTCTGGCCAGCGGTCTCGTTCCCATCGTCTGCATGGGCGAGACGCTTCCCGAACGCGACGCAGGCCGAACGCAAGAGGTTCTACAACGGCAATTTGCCGGCAGCTTCGCTGGGTTGACCGGGCCTGACTTTTCTCGTATCATCGTAGCGTATGAGCCGGTTTGGGCCATAGGCACGGGGCGCACATCGACGCCCGATATGGCTGCGGAAAGTCACCGCTTTCTACGCGGAGTGGCGGAGAAGCGATTTGGCGGAGACTTGGCACGCGCAGTGCGAATTCTATACGGCGGCAGCGTAAAACCAGAAAACATCCACGGCCTGATGGACGAGGAAGAGATTGACGGAGCCCTGGTGGGGGGCGCGAGTCTGAAGCTGGACTCCTTTTCCGCAATCGTGAATTACTCGTAGCCAAGCTAGAAGCGACAAAACAACATGCATGGTTTAGTTATAGCGGCTCACGTTGTGGTGTGCCTCCTGGTTATCCTGGTGGTGCTGATCCAAGGCGGCGAAAACGTGGATATTACTGCCGCTTTTGGAGGAGTCAGCCAAGCGGCGTTCGGTCCACGTGGAACCGTCTCCACTCTGGCCAAGATCACCTGGGTACTCGGGGCCCTTTTTTTAGTTACCTCGGTCACGCTTTCCGTATGGGCCACGAAGGGCCGCACGAGCTCGGTTTTGGAGACTACGCACCATCAATCTGCACCCAAGACTCCAGGTAATGCGCCAGTGGTTCCGGCGAATCCAGCACAGAAATAGTGACCGCTGGTGTGACTTTCCAGGCTGCATTCTGCTGTGTTTCACGGTGATGCGCGGAAGTGGCGAAATTGGCAGACGCACCAGCTTGAGGGGCTGACGGTCGCAAGACCATGGGGGTTCGAGTCCCCCCTTCCGCACCATGATCTTTTCGCAGTTTCTTGGCCCAACCCGGCAATCCCAATCTTTTCTTGCCGCACTGAGGGGACCTGCTTGATGATGTCCCGGAGATTTTCCAATTCGGGTGCGCGACATAGAAGTTGGAGTTAAGCGGCAATAGCTGAACGGCGGCCTTCCCAGTAATCCTCAAAGCGTCCATTGAGATAAGAACAGCGTAGAGCCAGGATTGCGTTGGCGCCCCGAACGGTCCAAAACATGCCCGAGCGTTTGAAACGGCAACCGATCACGGTCTTGCATCCTGCTTCGATGACGCCCGAGCCCACAAACAGGTGCTGGCGGCGAAACGTGGGATATCGCATCCGATCCGCGTTTCTCTCGAAATAATCCGCCTCGGTGCGAATCTTTTCTGCGACTTCAGGGTTCCCGGATTTGAGGGCGCGCAGCGCCGCCACCAGTCTTTCGATTTTCCCCTGATCCAGCAGGCGCTTCTGGTGGGCTTTCATCCAGCCCTTCTGCCTCCCTTCGTCATGGGGATAGAGGCGGCGAGCCAACTCCCACAGATGCTGGCGAGCGTGGTAAAGATCGACAATTTGAATCGCGCCCGGAAAGTGCTCAGCGGCGAGATTCCAAATCCATTCGGCTCCGTCCCCCATGACGACCTTCGTTTGGGCGCGGCTCCAGCCTCGCTGGCAGGCTTCCCGGTAAAGGCGTTGGCCAAACGCTTCGGCCGTTTCGATGGCGCCGGTATAGGTGGTGGAGTCCGGATCGCGGATCGGATACCCCTCCTTGTCCCATCTCGTTTGAGTGAACACGCACCCTAACTTGACCTCTCGCGTATGCGCCGGTTGGCCCTCCTTTTTGCCTTGCCGTCCCACCGTCTCTTTCTTCACCACCGGGATTCCGGTCCCATCCATTTGTACGTAGAGGATGGGAATCGGCTCGCCGGCGACAACGGGCAGGTCCAACTGCAGGGCTTTCTGGATCTCCCCTTGATCGCGTTGAGCGATGTCGGCGCCGAGAGTCTCCGCCGTACGCTCCACCGATTTGGCGGTCACCTCCAAGCCGGCCAAAACTTTCATCTGTTCGCGGCCATGATCGAAAGGCGCCTCCTGGCCCACCATCGCCTGCATGCGCCGTACCCCAGGAGAGAATTCTGTGTTCTCGATATCCAGCTCGACATCGGCCGGGAACTGCCCCTGCTGACAGTGCCAGCACCGGTAATAGGGCCGCGACACTTCTACCGTGCCCACCGCTGTAAGCACCGGCTTGGAGCGCAACTCGTGGTAGTGCGCCGACTGCCCGCAAGAACACGGGACGGTCCGCTCGTCGGTCGCCGGGACCGGGAATTGCAGGAGCCCGGTCAGCGCGGCGGCCCCGGCCCGATGCATCGCCGAGCGCACCGCCATCTCGACGGCTTCCAGATCGAGACAGCCCGTCTTGCGCCGGGCGTCGAAGACGACGCGCAACAGGTGGTCTACTTCGCGCGCGATTTCCTGGCGGACCGCCGCGGCCGTTTTTGTCCTGCGCCGACGGCGTGGGCTCTTCCACGGGTCGCAACCGGCAGATCGAGGCGTTGGTCTCCACAAACTCAGAACTCAACTGCTGCCAGCGGCGGTACGCCGCGATTTCACGTTCGGCTTTTTGCTGCGCCGCAATATTGGGGAAGGACTCGGTGATCGTTTTGCCTTGGGCCTTATAGGTCAGGCGGACATTGGGCCCATGCCCCGGGGCACCCGGCCGGTGGCAGTGGCAATTCGGGTTACCACAGCGACCGATGGTGGCGTTAATCGAACCCGCTCGGAAATCGTCGAGTTCTGAGATTCGCTGCAGGACAGCAGCCTTTTGCTCCAACAACTCCGTGAGGGTATCTGGCATGTTAAGCCTCCTTTAACCGAGCGTATTACATACGCTAGGTTAAAGGCCACAAAAAAAGAGAACCTCGAACCTCTCACTTCTATGTCGCGCACCCATTTCTCAGCAACCTGCTATGCCAGCGGCTCTTTCTTGTGGTTTAATGAGGGATTAACCGGATGACGCTGACGCGCACTGAGAGATCATTTCAGGATAACGTCAATTCCTCAGTCTCCGGCATATAGGAGCCAAAGTGAAAACCTATCGTATTGCACTTCTGCCGGGTGATGGGATCGGCAAAGAAGTGGTCCCGGCGGCCGTCCGCGTGTTGAAAGCTGCAACCAGTGGCTTTTCATTATCCTTCCAGCCGTTTGATTGGGGTTGTGACTATTACCATCGCGCTGGGCGGATGATGCCCGCAGACGGAATGGACCAGATCCGCCCATTTGACGCCGTGCTGCTCGGCGCCATCGGGCACCCTTCCGTGCCAGACCACGTTTCTCTGCGCGGTCTGCTGATTCCAATGCGATTTGAATTCGACCTTTTCGTCAACCTCCGCCCGGTCGAAGTGTTACCGGGGATCGAGCCGCCGCTGCGCTTCAAGACGCGCGAGCAAATCAATATGCTCTTCATCCGGGAAAATACCGAAGGTGAATACGCCGGAATCGGCGGCCGTTTCAAGCAGGGGACGCCGGACGAGGTGTCGGTCCAGGAGTCCGTTTATACCCGCAAGGGCACGGAACGCATCATCCGCTACGCCTTTGATCAGGCTCGCCACAGGCCTCGCAAGCGGCTGGCCAGCGTGACGAAGTCCAACGCCATGCAATATGGGATGGTGATGTGGGATGAGATTTTCGCTGAGGTGGCGCGCGAGTACCCGGACGTGCAAACCGCCAAGTACCTTGTGGACGCCGCGGCGGCGCGAATGATTACCGCGCCGGAAAGCCTGGATGTAGTGGTGGCCTCCAATCTGTTCGCGGATATCCTCACCGATCTCGGAGGCGCGCTGCAAGGCAGCCTGGGCCTGGCAGCCAGCGGAAACCTGAATCCGGTGGAGCGGCGCGGACCGCCGGTTTTTGAGCCTGTTCACGGCAGCGCCCCGGATATTGAAGGCAAAAAAATCGCCAACCCTACCGGCGCCATCTGGGCCGCCAGCATGATGATGGACACCCTGGGAGAGCCGGCCACGGGGAGCCGCATCCTGAAGGCCCTGGGATCGGTCATAGCGGAAGGCAAGATACGAACCCCAGACCTCGGAGGGAAAAACTCCACCGACGAGTTTGCCGATGCGGTCGCCGCAAAGGCGGAGGCCGGCGCACCGTCCGGTGTTTCGGCGTCAACATAGATCGTGTAGCGCAGAGTTTCACGTTAAAGAAACTCTACGGCTTTTGGCCGATTTCCCACTAAAAACCGTAGAGCGGGATGAGTACGATCATTTCTCAAGAAAGAAGCAGCGCCGGCCTGCGCCTTTTAGGTCCGCGGTTTTTCCGCTCGGTCCCGGCATGAGCCGTGAATCCCGCCAGCTTAATGGCAGCCTTGGCCGGAGCAGAAACCAAAAATCTGTGAGCCTTGAAAGCACGATCGAGGACCTTTTCTCACGCTTCGGCAGCAACTATGGAGAAGATTACTTCAAGGCGTTCGGCCAGCTCAAGGCGGGATTGAATGACGGAAGCATCCGCGCCGCCGAGCCGGACGCCAGCTCGCCCTCCGGCTGGAAAGTAAACGCCTGGGTCAAGAAGGGCATCCTGCTCGGCTTCCGGATCGGCCGTGTGGTAGAGACATCGGCCGGAACGCTTACCTTTTCCGACAAGCACACCTTCCCCTTGAAAGCCCTACCGCTCTCGCAAAACGTTCGCGTCGTCCCAGGGGGTTCTTCCATTCGCGACGGCTGCTTCCTCGGACGCGGCGTTACCTGCATGCCGCCTATGTATATCAACGTCGGCGCATACGTGGACGACGGAACTATGGTGGACTCGCACGCGCTGGTAGGTTCTTGCGCTCAGGTCGGCAAGCGCTGTCACCTGAGCGCAGCAGCTCAAATCGGCGGAGTACTGGAACCCGTGGGCGCCCTGCCGGTAATTATCGAAGACGAGGTATTGGTGGGCGGCAACTGCGGGGTTTTTGAAGGAACCATCGTCGGACGCGGGGCAGTGCTCGCGGCCGGAACCATTCTGACGGGTTCGACGCCGGTCTACGATCTGATAAAGGACGTCCTCTACCGCAGAGAGCAGAACACCCCGCTGCGCATCCCCGGCGGCGCAGTGGTCGTCCCCGGAGCGCGAGCGGTAACAAAAGGACGCGGCAAAGAGCTGGGACTCTCGCTTTATACGCCCGTGATCGTGAAGTATCGTGACGAAAAGACCGGCCATGCGGTCCAACTCGAGGATTGGCTGCGGTAGCGGGCCACAACCCTCAAGCAATCAAGCCGGCCTCGATCGGCGCGCCCGTCTGCGGCTTTGGCGCCGGCATTTCCTACCGAAGCTATCTGGAAGTGCCGATATACCTCAATGCAGGGCGTTGGGACCGTGCATGGTGGGCGATACAGGATTCGAACCTGTGACTTCTACCGTGTGAGGATAGCACTCTACCGCTGAGTTAATCGCCCGCGAGATTGATTCAGCCCCTAGCGGAACATCCTGCGCGGAAACAACCTATGACCCCGCGCGGCCCTGATCGAAAATAGCAGATTTTCACCGGGCGGTCCAGATATCAGCCGATTAAGAAAGTCGGCGTGGTTTGGTTGGGTGTAGCGGAGAGTTGATCTCTCCGCGTGGCGGCATAAAGCCGCCCCGGCATTCAAACTACCTCACTGCCGCGAACGAGGAAGCAGCCTTGGCCCAGAGTGAATTCAAGCCGGGATCCGTAGCGGCATGCGATCTGCTGGGGCAGATCGAGGCCGCGATCGGGGACGTCATCCGCGGCAAAAATGAAGTGATCAGGCTGGCGCTGGTAGCCTTGTTCGCGCGCGGACACTTGCTGATCGAGGACGTGCCGGGGGTTGGCAAAACCACGCTCGCTCGCGCGCTGGCCCGCTCGATCAATTGCCGCTTTCAGCGTATCCAGTTCACTTCAGACATGCTGCCTTCCGACGTGACCGGCGTCAGCATCTTCAATCAGCAGTCCCAGCAGTTTGAATTCCGCCCAGGGCCGATCTTCGCCAACATCGTGCTCGCCGACGAAATCAATCGCACCACGCCGAAGACGCAAAGCGCGTTACTGGAGGCGATGAATGAAGCCCAGGTCACGGTGGACAACGCGAGCCTTCCTCTGCCTCAGCCCTTTATGGTGGTTGCTACGCAAAATCCTGTCGAGCATCACGGAACGTTTCCTATCCCTGAATCGCAATTGGACCGCTTCCTGATGCGCATTGAAATCGGCTATCCACCCCCTGATAGCGAAAAGGAAATCCTGCGGGCGGCTGGCCCGGAAACAGCAATTGAAATAGAGCCCGTGCTGGGGGCGGAGGACGTTTTAGAAATCCAACAATCCGCCGGCCGGGTCAGCGTCGATGACGACCTGCTGAATTATTTGCTCGCCATTGTGGAGAAGACCCGGCGCCACGAGCAACTCAGCCTCGGCGTGAGCCCGCGCGGGTCGAAGTCTTTGGTTCGAGCCGCGCAAGCGCTGGCGTTGCTCGATGGCAGGACGTACTGCATTCCAGATGACTTCAAGCGCCTCGTGGTTCCTGTGTTCGGGCACCGGTGCGTGGTGAACCTTCGATCCGCGCCGTCATCCAGGGCGGGATTGCAAATCGAGGCGGTGCTCCAGGAAATACTGGAAGAAACCCCCGTACCGCTGTGAAAGTATGAGCTGGAAGCGCTTTCTCGCCGCAGCCGCCGGCCTTGCCGCCGCCTTTTTCTTCGCCCTCGATGCTACCGCCTTGAGCCGGCAAGGGCGCTTTACAGCAGCCGCTTTGCTGGCGGCGCTCTCGCTTGCGCTAGCTGGACTGGTTGCTGTAGCGATCGTGCCGGGATTGGTGCGGAGGAGCGTGTTTTCGCGCTGGGCGTTCCGGACCCGATATGAACTCACTCGGGAGGGCGCGGTGTATCTTGTCATCATTCTCCTCATCAGCATCGCGGCGCTCAACACCGGCAACAATCTTCTGTTCATGATTCTGACTATTCTGCTAGGCGGCATTTTGGTGTCCGGCGTGTGCTCCAAAACTGGCCTCGCCGGCCTGGAGTTGGAGATGCGGCTGCCCGAACACGTCTTTGCGCAGCAACCAGCATCAGCCCATCTCCGGCTGAGAAACACCAAACGCCGCTTCCCTTCCTACTCGCTTACGGTAAGCGCCCGAAGCGGGAAAGAAAAGCGCCGCGGAAGCCAGATTATTCCTTCTCTTCCTCCCATTCTGGGCCAGCCCGTCTATGCGCCCTATCTTCCTGCGGGCGGGACGGCCGTGGAACCAGTCAGTCTGAGCTTTCCCCGGCGCGGCCGCTATGGTCAAGATCATTTCCTGATCAGCTCAAAGTTCCCATTTGGCATTTTGCGCCGCACGCGCGCGCTTACCGCTCACTGCGAAATCCTAGCATTGCCCGGCATCCAGCCTCGTGAGGACATCGTCAGCCGGTTTGTCCGCCTTGCCGCCGAAATCCAGGGGACGCATAAAGGACGGGGCGATGACCTTTACTCGCTCCGTGACTACCATGACGGAGATTCCGCGCGCCACGTAAACTGGAAGGCCACCGCCAAGTCACAGCGGCTGAAGGTTCGGGAATTCACCGATCAAGAAGAAAACCGCCTGACTTTCATATTCGATAACCGGGCGGCTAGTCTCAGCCGGGGAACTTTGGAAAAGTTCGAGCAGGTAGTGTCACTGTGCGCCTGCCTGGCATGGAATTCTTTCGAGGCAGGATCATTTCTGCAATTCCTCAGCGCTGAGCTCAAAACGTCCATGGCGCCGGCGAGCGAGGTTATCTACCCATTGCTCGAGGCGCTGGCAACGGTTGAGCCAGAGGCCGGGCCGAACGCCTCTTTCTTGCAGAATCTAGGGGAATCGACAGAAGGGTTTCCGGTGGTCTTCACTTCCGACCGGCAAAACCTGGATGCGGCGGATATCCCTGAAGGCGCGTATGTCATCAGCGGGTAGTTACGGCCGGTGCAATCCTGCCCGTGGGATTTCTTTCTAAGCGGGTTGCTGAAAACTCATCCCGTCTGTCATTCCGAGGAGCTGCAGGCGGTCCTGAGTGGAGCGAAGGAGGAATCTCGTCAGTTATTTGTTTGCAGAGCGAGATTCCTCGCGGAGTTTACCGTGAGCATCTTCGCAGAGCTTGCCCTGAGATTCTTCGCTGCGCTCTCTCGAAAGTCATCCTAGCCCGTCATTCACACGTAAGCGGGAATCCAGGATGTTTCGTACCGTTCTGGACCCGCGCTTTCGCGGGGTGACGGGGCATGGCTTCTCTCAACTAGTGTGGGGTCTGGAACGCGCCACAGTCCGGCACTTCGCTGCAATGGCAAAATCTTCGTTCGCGCGCACGACAAGCACTCGACCCTTTGAGCTGTCGCAGGCAATGTCGCGGTCGCCGGATAAACCTTCGTTCGTGGATTCGTCAAGCCGCAAACCCAAAAACTCAAGCCCCTTGCAGGCAGCAGCGCGAACGGCCGGAGAATTTTCGCCAATGCCGCCCGTGAAGACGAGCACGTCTACGCCGCCGAGGGACGCCGCCATAGCTCCGATAAACAGCCGCAGCCTGTGGACGAACATATCAAAGGCAAGCCGCGCCCGCGAGTTACCCTCGCCCATTGCTTTCAGTATGTCACGCATGTCGGAAGACAAGCCTGAGATACCCAGCAGTCCTGACCGGTGATTCAAAACCCGGTCCAATTCATCCGGCGAAGTCGAATTATGCTGCAGGAGATACAATAAAATGCCGGGATCCACTGAGCCCGAGCGCGTCCCCATCATCAACCCCTCAAGCGGAGTGAGTCCCATCGTGGTGTCTACGCTCCGGCCCTCTCGAACAGCCGCAAGCGAACATCCGTTTCCCAGGTGGCACACGATGATCCGGAGCGCGCCAAGACTTCGCCCCAGAATTTGCGCCGCGCGCCCACTGCAATACTCGTGGTTAATTCCGTGAAAACCATAGCGTAGAATACCCTCGCGCAGCCATTCATAAGGGCCCGGATAAGTCCGAGCTTCCTCCGGCAAGGTATGATGGAACGCGGTGTCAAAAGCGGCTACCTGGAGAACCCCTGGCAGAAGCTGCTCGACTGCCTCGATGCCTTCGAGCGCGGCGGGATTATGAAGCGGCGCAAAGACGGCAAGACGTGATATCGCAGACTTCACCTGCTCCGTGATGACGGTTGGCTCATGGTAATCCCGCCCGCCGTGCACCACGCGATGGCCCACAACGGAAATTTTCGGTCGCTCCGTCTGACTCATATCACCAGGACGCACCAGCAAGCCCAGCGCCTCGCGGATGGCCGCGTTTCTCTTCCGGCTGTTGAGCTTTCTCACTGCAGCCGGCTCATGCGTGCTCTTTACTGTCAGTTTGCTCTCTCCGTTTACGCCGTTCCAGTCAACTTCAGCTTGCCATACAGGCGCCGGCGCCTTATGGGACACGGATTCACCGAGCTCGTAAAGGCAGGTTTTGTGGCTGCTCGAGCCGGCGTTGAGCACCAGAATTTTCACGGCGCCGCTCCTAAGGAATCAGACAGCCGTCGAGCTGTTGAGCGCCGACGGCTATCGCGGGTTGCTGGAAAAGCGCTCAGTAGGGCCACTTCCAATCCCGAACCTGCGGCATATCCTCGCCGTGCTCGCGGATGTATGCGGCATGGTCTATCAGTCGGTCGCGCAGGAATTGCTTGAAATGTCCGCCCACGGGCTGCAAACGCGGAACGCGGTCCACCACGTCTCCCGCGAGATGATAACGATCCAGATCATTGAGCACCGTCATATCGAAGGGCGTGGTCGTGGTGCCTTCTTCCTTATATCCGCGCACGTGCAAATTGTCGTGGTTGTGACGCCGGTAGGTGAGCCGGTGAATGAGCCACGGGTAACCGTGATAGGCGAAGATCACCGGTTTATCGATAGTGAACATCGCATCGAAGTCCCAGTCGGAAAGTCCGTGAGGATGTTCCGTTTGAGGCTGGATCGTCATCAGATCAACCACGTTGATGACCCGGATTTTAAGGTCTGGAAAGTGCTGCCGGAGCAGATCCACCGCGGCGAGTGTTTCCAAAGTGGGGACATCGCCGCAGCAGGCCATTACGACGTCTGGTTCACTTCCCTGATCCGTGCTCGCCCACTCCCAGATCCCTATGCCGGCCGTGCAGTGGCGGATGGCAGACTCCATATCTAACCATTGCAACGCAGGCTGCTTTCCGGCGACGATGACGTTCACATAGTGCCGGCTACGGAGACAGTGATCCGTCACCGAGAGGAGCGTGTTTGCATCCGGAGGCAGATACACCCGCACGATATCCGCCTTCTTGTTCACTACGTGATCTATGAACCCAGGATCTTGATGGCTGAAGCCGTTATGGTCCTGCCGCCACACGTGAGACGTCAGCAGATAATTCAAAGATGCGATGGGCCGCCGCCACGGTATTTGACGGCTCACCTTCAGCCATTTTGCGTGCTGGTTAAACATGGAATCCACGATGTGGATGAAGGCTTCGTAACAAGAAAAGAATCCATGGCGACCCGTCAACAAATATCCCTCGAGCCATCCCTGACATTGGTGCTCGCTGAGCATCTCCATCACCCGGCCTTCAGGCGAGAGATGGTCATCGGTAGGCACGAGCTTCTCCATCCAGGTCTTGTCTGTAACCTCAAACAGCGCCCCCAGCCGGTTGGACTGAGTCTCATCCGGCCCCATCACGCGGAAATTTCTCGATGGCTCGTTCAGTTTCATGACATCCCGCAAGAATTTCCCCATTACGCGAGTGGCTTCCGCAACCTCTTTGCCAGGACTCGGGACGGGCACGGCGTAGTTGCGAAAATCTGGCAGCGTCAGCTCTTTCAGTAATAGGCCGCCGTTTGCGTGCGGGTTGGCTCCCATGCGCCGCTCTTTTTTCGGCGCGAGATCCCGAAGTTCCTCAATTAACCTTCCCTCTGAATCGAAAAGCTCTTCCGGATGGTAACTCTTCATCCACTGCTCCAGGATGCGGAGGTGTTCTGGGTTTGTTCGCGGTTCCGCGAGCGGAACCTGATGGGCGCGGTACGTACCCTCTACGGGCAATCCATCCACAACCTTGGGACCCGTCCACCCTTTAGGAGTTCTCAAAATAATCATCGGCCACATGGGAAGCTCAGCCTCCCTGCCGCCGCGCGCCTCCTGCTGAATTCTCCCGATCTCTTCCACAACGGCATCGAGCGTCGCGGCCATCTGCTGGTGCACCTTGGGCGGGTCATCGCCTTCGACGAAATAAGGCTTGTAGCCGTAACCGGTGAAGAGAGCGCGCAGGTCCCCGTCACTCATGCGGCCCAGCACCGTGGGGTTGTTAATCTTGTAGCCGTTCAGATGCAAGACCGGAAGGACGGCCCCGTCCCGCGCCGGATTCAGAAATTTATTCGAATGCCAGCTCGTAGCCAGGGGGCCGGTTTCCGCTTCGCCGTCTCCGACGACGCAGCAAACCAGCAGATCAGGGTTATCAAAAACCGCTCCGTACGCGTGGGCAATCGAATAACCCAACTCGCCGCCTTCATTGATAGACCCTGGCGTTTCTGGCGCCGCATGGCTGGGAATTCCGCCAGGAAACGAGAACTGCTTAAAGAGCCGCTTCATGCCTGCCGCGTTTTCCGGAATATTCGGATACAACTCGCTATAGGTGCCTTCGAGGTACGTATTCGCAACAATGCCGGGGCCGCCGTGACCCGGCCCGGTGATGTAGATCACGTTAAGATCGCGTTTTTTGATCAAGCGGTTAAAGTGCACATAGACGAAGTTCAGTCCGGGCGTAGTTCCCCAATGACCTAGCAGCCTGGGTTTGATGTGCTCTGGCTTCAGCGGCTCGCGCAATAATGGATTATCGTAAAGATAAATCTGCCCGACAGAAAGATAGTTAGCGGCGCGCCAGTAGGCGTCTATCTTCCGCTGTTCCTCGTCTGAAAGAACTTTCCCGTTATCTTTGACCTGGCCTTCCGGTTCCGCCACGCCTGAGTTTTTCATGATTTCTCCCTAATGGATTGGATTCTACTTCATGACTAAGGGGTGTACAATCTCTACGACAATCAATGTACTGGCCGCCACACGACTGCGGATTCACGCACGCAGAGCTCCCGGAACGGATTGCGCCTGCAAATAATCCAAGCGAAGCCGAGATCGAGGAGGAAATCGATGTCTGACCCTGGAAAAGTGGTTTACACGTCACGTGTCAGGATTGAGAGGCAGAAGGGGCCTATGAGGCTCGCGCATTTACCGGCGGAAAAAGAACCGGTCGTCTTCGGTGTGCACTCGGAAGTCGCCGCGCATTATAAGGTTTCCCCCACGGAATACCCACCGCACGCGACGACCCTGGATTATGTGGTGGCTGGAGCCGGCGGCTGACTGACGGGGACTTTTGGCGGCGCGCTGGAAGCGCGCGGCATAGACGCGAGCAACGGCAAGCTGGACGCTGAGGTAACGGGCGAAATAGAGCTGGACGGCAACACGCTGGTCATCAAACGAATTCACGCGCATTACAAACTTCGCGCCGCAGAAGCTCAGCGCGATCTAATTGAGCGCGTTCACGCCATGCACGCGGATCGTTGCCC
>JBOGJZ010000069.1:0-5550 GCA_050745645.1 Terriglobia bacterium
GCTCCGAGGCTATTCGGGACTTGGTTCGCAATTACGCGATTTCCGAGGATGTTGCCCGCAATAAGCTGATCGTGGCCACGCTGACGATGGTATACGATCATCACAGGCCGAAACTTTCCGAGCGTCTAATCAACGTCCAGCATCACGCAGGCGGCAAAGTGCTGGCTGCAACTCACGTACACCTCGACCACCGGAACTGCTTGGAAGTGGTCGTGATGAAGGGCCGGAGCGGTGATCTCCAGAGCCTGGCTGACCAGATCCTCAGCCTGCGGGGAGTAAAGCATGGACGCCTGGTGCTCACCAGCACGGGACGAGATCTGGAGTAGGATCTCAAATTCATCTCCGGGGACAGAACGTCGACGTTATGTCAAGATCACTTCGGGAAAACCCCTTGCATGTCTAAAACTCCTGCCGCCCCATTCAGAGGCGCATTGCTCACGCGCGGCGGCTTGGCGTGAAGCGCCCGAACCGCAGCGAGAGTGTGGGCAACACGAGCAAGTTAAGCAGAGTAGAAGTGATGAGTCCGCCCAGAATGACGATGGCCATCGGGCCCTCGATTTCCCGGCCCGGATCGCCGCTGCCTACGGCAAGCGGGAGCAATCCCAGCCCGGTGACGAGCGCCGTCATCAGGATCGGCGCCAGGCGCTCGGAGGCTCCGCGCAGCGCGGCATCCAGTCCCCAACTCATTCCCTCGGCGACCACAATATGCTCGTAGTGCGAAATCAGCATGATGGAGTTGCGGATGGTGATGCCAAAGAGCGTCACGAAGCCAACCATGGCGCCCAGAGACATGTTCCCTCCTGTAACCCAGACCGCAAAGACTCCCCCCACCAACGCAAATGGAAGGTTCAAGAGCACCAGAAGCAGGTTGCGATAGTTTCCCATCACCACGGAAAGCAAAAGAATGATGCCGAGCGCGGCAAGCAGGGAATGAATCAGCAGCTCGCGGTAGGCGCGAGCCTGGGCCTGGGCCGTTCCCCCGAAAGCTATGTAAGTTCCGGGTGGAAATGAAATTCGCGCAAGGCGCTTGTGTGCCGTCGACAGGAAAGCGTTCATGCTGCCTTGGACGTTGCAAGTTATTGCCTCGATGCGGCGCGCACCCTCGTGCTGGATGATGTAACGCCCTGACGTTTCGTAGATATCGGCAATCTGGCGGAGCGTAACGTAATTGCCGTCCGGACCGCGCAGCGGCAGATCACCAATCTGGGAGACGCTTTGGCGGTCTTTCGCGTCAAGGATCACGGATACACTAAACACCCTGCTTCCATCATAAATCTGGCCCACCACGTCGCCGCCAAAGGCGGTTCGCACCGTATCGAGCGCCTGGACCGGATCTAATCCCCAGCGCGCGATCGCCTGCGGCAGGAGCTTCACGACCACTTGCGGCATGCCAGGAGGAGATTGGAGCTGAACAGCGGATACGCCCCGAACGCCCGTCAGCACCTGCGCTACCTCACGCGCCTTTTCGTCGAGAACGTTGAGATTATTCCCGAAAACGTTCACCACTACCCCCGAGGTATACCCGGAAAGGATTTCGTCAATCCGTTCCACAAGGAAGTTGTTCACCGAAAAAGTTGCGCCGGCGAACCTGGCGAGCCTTTTACGAATCGCCGCCAGCGCGGCAGCGTATTGCTCTCCGTTCAGGGGCCGCAAAGCCACCTCAAACTCGCTGGAGTGGGTTCCGTTCGTATCGTCGCCCAGTTCCCCTCTTCCGACTCGTTGCGCTACCAAACGCACGGAAGGAATCTTCAGCAGCGCCTCCGTCACATGATTACCTAGCCGAAGAGACTGCTGAATCGAAGTTCCGGGGACCATCGTCATGTGCACTGTGAGGTTCCCTTCGCGCAACTGCGGCAGAAATGACGTTTCAAGCGCGGGTAGCGCGAGGACGCCTACGAGAATCACGATGCCGACAGCCGCCATCACCACAACCGGCGCCCTTTCGACTCCCAGCAAGAGTCTTCTGTATCCTCGCTTCAGCAAGCGCAGAAAGGGTGGGTCCGGGCTCGGCAGGTCGCGGTTCGCCAGCAGAATCATGCAGAGCGCAGGCGTCACCGTGAGCGCAACCAGGAGCGAAAGAAGGATGGCCCAGATATAGGCGATGCCGAGCGGCGAGAAAAGGCGTCCGGCAACCCCAGAAAAGGTCAAAACGGGGAAGAAGATCAGAATCACCGCAAACGTCGCGTAGACCACCGCGCTGCGGACCTCGATCGAGGCGTCCAGCACCACGCGCCAAGCCGGACTCGGATTGAGCGCGGCGCGGTTCTCGCGCAAACGCCGGTAGATGTTCTCCACATCGATGACGGCGTCGTCCACCACCTCGCCGATGGCTATGGCCAGCCCGCCGAGCGTCATCGTATTCAAGCTCAGCCCGAAGCGCTCTAGGATAATCACCGCTCCCAGAAGGGAAAGCGGGATTGCCGTGCAGGAGATCGCGGCTGTGCGGAAGTTGAAGAGAAACAGGAAGAGGATAATGACAATCAGAATGGCCCCGATGATGAGCGAAGACCGGACGTTGTGCAGCGCCGTCTCGATGAAAGAAGCGGGCCGGAAGATGTTTGTGTCCAGTTTGATTCCTTGCGCTGTCAAGGTTGGACGCAATTCGGCCAGCGCTTCGTCGAGCCTCTGCGTTACCTGGATGGTGTTGGCCCCATACTGCGAGGAAACCATCAAGAGCGCTGCGGGCTGCCCCATCACTGTAGCGGCGCCGATGGCTGGAGCCGGTGCATTCACCACTTTGCTCACATCGCCCAGTGTGAGATTGGCTCCGTTCTGGTGCACCAGGACGGTGCGGGCCATCGCCGCCGGCGTAAGCGATTGTCCGCGAGTTTGCAGGATGATGCGCTGGTTGGCTGTCGTGATGAATCCGGCGCCGCGAATGCCGGTGGCGCGTTGCGCGGCGGCGATAACGTCGTCAACAGTAACGTCATGCTGGATGAGCCGCTGGGGATCAAACTGAATCTGAAGTTGCCGCGTCTGCGCCCCAAACACCGCAATCTTGGCCACGCCGGGCACTGCCAGGAGGCGGCGCTTCACTACCCAGTCGGCAACTGTTTTCAAATTCATCAGGGATTGTGTCTTGGATGTGAGCCCCACTTCGAGAACGGTGCTGGTGGAAGAAGTGAGAGGCGTCATCACCGGCGTTATTCCCGCTGGTAATTGGCCGGCCAGGGTCGCAAGGTATTCCGCCACAACTTGCCGGTCACGGTAAATGTTGCTGCTCACGCGGAAGATGACTGTGATCACCGACAATCCTTGAATGGATCCGGAGCGGATTGACTCAATGCTTGGCACGCCAACGATGGCATTTTCGATGGGCGTGGTGACAAGAACCTCGACCTGCTGCGGCGCAAGCCCCGGCGCTTCGGTCTGGATCACCACTTCGGGCGGGGCGAATTCGGGGAAAACGTCGTAGCGGGCGGTGCGGAGTGAGTAAACGCCATAGGCAAGCACGGCGCAGGCCAGCGCAACCACAATGCCTCGAAAACGCAGCGAGAAATGAACAATGGATTTCAGCATGGAAGGCGCTCAATCCTCCGGTTGAATTTGGGATCGAAACTCTTCAGAAAGAAGTTCCTGCGCTCCTTGCACCACCACACTGGTTCCCGCTCGGAACCCCTGAGTCGCGAAGTAGCCTCCGCGAAGCGGCTCATCGGTGGGCACAAGGCGCCGGGTGAATTGAGTTGGGGTAGTTTGTTCGTACACCCAGGCTTGCCCCTGCCACCACACGACGGCTGAGCCGGGCAAGAGGATTCCTTTTTGCCGCGGGCCGGTTGGAAAATGAACCAACAGCGTCGTGCCGGGTGCGAGGCCGGGGCGAGCCGGAGTGAGGTAAAGCAGGCTGATTCCCTGAATGCGCGGATCCACTCGCGGAAAAGGCGAAACATAAGCCGCATCCATCGTGCTGCCGTCAGGCGCTGAGAATTCGACGCTGGGTGGATCGGTGAAGGGAGCTCCGGGCGGGAGCGACACTTGTACCGGCAACTCTCGCTGGCTTAGCACTTGCCCAAGCGTCCGCGAATTGTTAGCTACCCATCCGGCCACTTCGCCGCCCCAGCTTGACTGCACGGCGGACTCCGCGCCCTGCACTTGTTGCCGGGCGGCGCTGAGAGTCGCCTGATCTGCGCTGAAGAGACCCTCCGCAGCCTCAAGAGACTTCTTCGAGGTGTTCTCGTTCTCCTTGTAGAGGTCCGTCAGGCGGTTGTATTCCTTCTGTGAAACACCCAAACTTGCCTGAGCTTTCTGCACCCCGGCACGCGCCATGACGTAAGCGTTGTGAAGGGAAATCAGATCCTGGACCGCCAGGACCACGCCCGCCGCTACCGTCTGCTGTCGCGCTTCGGTCGCCCGCAGTGCTTCAACGGCGATTCCGATGCGCTTCTGCATGACCTCGTCGAGGGTGACAACCGTCTGCTCGTTGATCACGGAGACTCGGGAAGGGGCTTGCACTGCCTCCGCCTGGTCTTCATCGTCTTCGTCCGGCGGATCCTTGCGCGTCCGGCCGAAGGTCCGCAATAACACGGACGCAGCGATAACCACGAGAGCGATGCCTAACAGCCATTTCAGAGCCTTCACGGTTTTCCTCCTTTGTGGGCAAGGGCGCGCCATGGCGCACTCTTGCGGTTTGATTGCTGGCCGGAATCCGGGGCTGGAAGCACCAACGGAACGCTATCTCCGGGTTCGAGCGGTTTTTGTATGGTGCCCTCAAGAGCGCCCAGCGCCGCCTGCGCCTGGAAAATCGAATTCAACCACGCCTGCGCCGCTGCCGAGCCTTGGAGCAGCACCGTGTTGAGCGAAAGCCGGTCCGCTTCACCGAGGGCGACTTGTTGACGGGACATCGGCTCCTGCACCTGGCGCAAGTTTTCGAGCGCCTGCTGCGCATCCTGAAGCTGCGAGTAGGCCGCTTGATATTGCGCCAGGGCACGCTCGCTTTCGGCAATCACTCGCGCTTGCGTTGCCAGCAAATTGTCAGCAGCCTGCTTTCGCCGCGCCTCGGCTTCGGCAATTGGTCCCTGGTTTCTGTTAAAGAGTGGAAGCGTCACGGACAGTGTTGGTATGAAGAAGCTGTGACCTTCCTCAAATTGATAGCCGGGACCGATCTGGAAATTCGGGTGTTGCCGGGCAATTTGAAACTGCAAGGCGGTTTCCGCCGCGCTATATTGGGCGAGAGCCTGCCGCACGTCCAGCCGGTTCAACACGGCGTCGCGCTGAATCTGCTGTGCGGAAGGCGAATGGACCGGCGGCAGTTGATCGAACCCGGGCCAAGCGAATCGCGCATCGCGCAAGCCCGTGACCGGAATGCCGATCGCCGCCGCCAGCGCGACTCTTGTTTGCGCGGCGCGGCCTTCGGCGGCGCGGGCAGCGAGCTGGCTGTTGAGAAGATCAATCCGCGCCGAATCAACGGCGGGTCTCGCAATTTCCCCAACTTCCTGCCGTTTCGCAAGCCGGGCGGCGCGCTCCGCTTGCAACCGCTCTTCGGTTTGCCACAGCTTTTCACTGCGCTCGGCCACCAGGACGTTCAGCAGCGCGGCGCGCACGCCGCTGCGTACG
>JBOGJZ010000070.1:0-8836 GCA_050745645.1 Terriglobia bacterium
GTTTTAACGCTCACCCGCGCCAAGGCGAGCCGCGGCGAAGTGAAGAAAAATGCCGGCGCAAGCCTCATTGATTTAGGCGATGGTGTGTTGTGCCTGGAGTTTCACTCCAAAATGAACACCATTGGCCCGGACGCCGTGGAGATGATTCATGCTGGAGTTAACCTTCTAACCGGGGAGTTCGATGCATTGGTGATTGGCAATCAAGCCGCAAACTTCAGCGCTGGCGCAAACCTGATGTTGCTCCTGCTCGCCATTCAGGAACGCGAGTGGGACGAAGTGGAGACTATGGTTCGCGCTTTCCAGGACGCAAACATGGCGCTGAAATGTGCGTCGCGCCCGGTAGTTGCGGCTCCTTGCGGCATCACGCTCGGCGGCGGCCTTGAGGTTTCGCTGCACTGCGCGCGCATGGCCGCCGCCGCTGAGACTTATATGGGTTTGGTTGAGACCGGCGTGGGGCTGGTTCCCGCCGGAGGCGGAACGAAGGAAATGCTGCTCCGCAGCATGGACGCTGCGCGCGCCGTCGCGGACGCAGATCCTTTGGATTCACTCAAAGAAGTCTTCACAAACCTTGGCATGGCCAAGGTGTCCTCGAGCGCTGCTGAGGCCAGGAAGCTGAGTTATCTGGCGCCATACGACATCATCTGCATGAACCGGGACCGGCAGATAGAAGTCGCGAAGCAATTGGCGCTGAATCTCATGAAATCAGGCTATCATGCCGCTCCGCCTCGCCGGGATATCCTTGTTCTCGGCCGGGCGGCATTTGACCAAATGAAACTGGGGCTGCATCTGATGAGGCGGGCGGAATACATTTCAGAGTACGACGTAATTGTAGGAACTAAGCTGGCCTGGGTGCTCTCGGGCGGCGGTGAATTTACCTCGCCGCAACGAGTCTCAGAACAGTACCTGCTGGATCTCGAACGCGAGGCATTCCTGAGTCTCTGCGGCGAGAAAAAGACGGTCGAGCGGATTCAGTACATGCTCAAGAGAGGAAAGCCCCTAAGAAACTGAATTTCGACCGGTCGCGGTTTTGCTTCCTAAAGTCGCGTGCCTGAAATAGATGACACAGGCCACAACAACCTGGAGGTGTCATGCTGAGAGTAGCGACCTGTCCCGGCGAAGTCGGGAAGCATCTACTTGTCGTATTGAAAGGGCAGAACTTAGATTCTTCGCTTCGCTCAGAATGACACACTCCAAAGCCCTTTCAGCAACCTGCTAACCGAATTTCTACCGAGTAATGGAACTCTGTATGCGAGAAGCCTGGATCGTCGCCATTGCCAGAACGGCGGTTGGGAAGGCGCCAAGAGGGACGCTTCGCGCTACACGGCCGGATGACATGGCGGCAAGCGTCATTCAAGAACTACTCAGCCGCGTTCCCCAGCTCCAGGCCGCCGAGATCGAGGACGTCATCCTGGGCTGCGCGATGCCCGAAGCCGAACAAGGCAACAACGTCGCCCGCATTGCCGCGTTGCGAGCAGGGCTGCCTGTGACCTGCTCCGCCATGACCATCAACCGCTTCTGTTCGTCAGGCTTGCAGTCTATTGCCCTCGCTGCCGAGCGGATTCTCGCCGGCTCGGGTGAAGTAATTATTGCCGGCGGCGCTGAAACGATGAGCATGGTTCCGATGGGTGGGCGTCATTTTTCTCCCAATCCTTACCTGGTAGACCACTATCCTGATGCCTACCTGACCATGGGTTTAACCGCCGAAAACCTCGCACATAAGTACGGCATCCCCCGCGAACAGCAGGATGAATTTTCATTGCGCAGCCATCAACGCGCTGTCGCCGCGATCGATGGCGGCAAGTTTCGTGAAGAAATCGTTCTCCTCACAGTGATTGAGACGGACTTTGGTAACGACGGGAAACCTCGGAGCCGCAAGAAGATTTTCGAAACAGATGAGGGGCCAAGAAGGGACACCTCTCTCGAAGCTCTGGCAAGCCTGAAACCCGTCTTCCATGCCCATGGAACGGTGACCGCGGGGAATTCATCGCAGATGAGCGATGGAGCCGCAGCCGCCCTGGTGATGTCCGCCGAAAAAGCTCAGAGCCTGGGCGTAAAGCCTCTGGCGCGCTTCGTGAGTTATGCGACGGCGGGCGTTTTGCCCGAAGAGATGGGCATGGGGCCTGTAGAAGCCATCCCCAAGGCATTGAAATTGGCGGGGCTGAAATTAGCCAACATCGATCTGATCGAGCTGAATGAGGCGTTCGCGGCGCAGTCGCTGAGCGTCATGCGAGCCGTCGATCTTGATCCGGAGAAGACCAACGTGAACGGCGGAGCCGTAGCCTTGGGCCATCCGCTGGGTTGTACGGGCGCCAAGCTTACCGCTACCCTGCTCGGCGAGATGAAGCGGCGCAAATCCCGCTATGGCATGGTAACCATGTGCATCGGCGGAGGCATGGGAGCAGCAGGAATCTTCGAAAACCTGCAAACGAGCTAGGTCGGAAGTTCGTTGAAAAAGTGATGTCCAGGTCGCTGTCATTCCGAGGTCCGATGTTTTTGATCGGCCGAGGAATCTGCTTTACTTTCAATGCTCAGGTTACAAGCAGATTCCTCGCTGCGCTCTCTCGAAAGTCACCCATAGCCTGTCATTCCAGCGAAAGCGGGAATCCAGGATGTTTCGGACCGTTCTGGACCCCCGCTTTCGCTGGTGGGGTGACAGGGCACGGCGACTTTCATCTACATGGGTGAGCCGAAGGCTCATGGGACGCTCAGCATGACACGAGTGTTGCCGTACCGTGGGGTCCTACTCGTAAACTGCGGTGTGGTAGCACACTGACGGCTGCGCACGTACAGGAGGCCCGCGCCACTGACAGCAAAGCGCCGGCGCTACTCCGCATAGAATCCGGATGAACATGCCAGACGGTGTGAGTTCAAGGAACACGGTCATCAAGGGAGGCAGCTTTCTGATCGAATGCCGGCGCCCTGCGGAAATCTTTACGCCGGAAGATCTAACTAGCCAACATCAGCTCATCGCGCAGACAGCGGAAGAGTTCGTCAGCAAGGAAGTAGTGCCTAGGCTTGAGGACATTGAGGCGAAAAAGCCCGGCCTTCTGCGCGAGCTCATCAGTAGGGCTGGTGAACTCGGCCTATGCGCCACGGACGTTCCACAAGAGTACGGCGGGCTGGCGCTTGACAGGATTTCCTCCATCATCATCGCAGAGAAGATGGCGCGCGACGGCGCCTGGGCCACGACAATCGGCGCGCAGAGCGGCATCGGAATTCTGCCCATCGCTTACTTCGGCTCCGAGGCTCAGAAGCAAAGATACGTTCCTGGCATGGCGCGTGGCGAGACCGTTGGAGCTTACTGCTTAAGCGAGGCAGGCTCCGGTTCAGACGCTCTGCACTGCAAGACCCGCGCCACCCTGGCTCCAGACTCAAAGCATTACTTGCTGAACGGCGTCAAAATGTGGACCACTAATGGGGGCATTGCGGACGTCTACGTAGTTTTCGCGCAAGCGGATGGCAGCAAGTTTACCGCCTTCATCGTCGAGCGCGGTTTCCCTGGCGTTTCACCCGGGGCCGAGGAGCACAAGATGGGAATCCGCGGCTCCTCCACGACTCCTCTTCATCTCGAAAACGCTCGAGTCCCGGTAGAGAATATACTGGGAGAGATCGGCAAGGGTCATCAGATCGCGTTCAGCATTTTGAACGTAGGCAGGCTGAGGTTGGGCGCCGGCTGCATCGGCGGGTGCAAAATTCTGATGTCTCCCACGCTTCAATGGGCGAAGGACCGCGTCGCCTTCGGGCGGCCGATCGCCAGCTTTGGATTGATTAAGGAAAAGCTCGGTGAGATGGTGGCGCGAATTTATGCGGCGGAAAGTATGTCCTACCGCACAGGAGGGTTGATCGACACCCGGCTTGCAGCGGATGCATCGGGACCTTCTCAGCAGACAATCCTGGCCGCACTGCAAGAATACGCGGTCGAATGTTCGATCTTGAAAATCGCAGGCACTGAAGCATTAGATTACGTGTCAGACGAAGCGATGCAGATCTTTGGCGGTTACGGGTATACCACCGAGTATGAGATTGAGCGCGTCTATCGCGATCAGCGTGTGAATAGAATCTTCGAGGGGACGAATGAAATTAATCGGCTGCTGATTGCCGATATGCTGCTCAAGCGCTCGATGAAGGGCGAGCTAGCCCTAGTTGCCGCCGCCGAGCGGCTGCTGGATGATGTTTTCACACCGGTCGATTCGCAAAAACCGGAAGCTGGTGAGTTGGTGGAGGAAGAGCGAATAGTGCAAGGCGCCAAACGAGCAGCCCTGCTGGTGGCAGGCGCAGCCCTCCGAAGATTCATGGAGGCGCTTTCGGAAGAGCAGGAGGTCATGGGAGCTCTGAGCAACCTGGTCATCGAAACCTATGCCATGGAGAGCGCGCTGCTGCGCGCCCGGAAGAGGCTTTCGGTTGACTCCGGTGAAGCCGCTGTCTTCCACCGCGATGCTGCACGTTGTTATATCCACGAGGCTGCAAAGCGTATGGAAGCGGAAGCGCATCACGCTTTATCTCACATTGCGGAGGGTGACACGCTCCGTTTGCAAACCACGCTTCTCCGCCGGTTCTTAAAGCGCGCCCCGGCAGACGTTATTCAAATCAGGCGGCGCCTCGCCGACCGCGCGCTCGCGTTAGGCCGTTACCCTTTTTCGTGATTTCCCGGAAGCACGCCGCCGGATTCTCCGGCTGTACTGCCGCCCTCCCGGCGGCCGCAACTGGAGCATCGCAGCCTACGGGAGACGGTGGCAGAACATTCGCGTGACTGTTGGCAGATGCCGATGCTACTTGATGAACGCATCACTTAATTAGGTCATCCTCAATAGAACCGCCGTGGGTGCATGCCCGAAGATTGCATGAGTGTGCGAAAATAAAGGAAACTCAGTTTGGCAGCAAGAATTACAGTGAGCCGCGAGTCGTTCCCTCACACGGCTCATCCGGCAGTGAGAGCGGGATGGCGGAACGGTAACAGCGAGATGAGGGTCGTCTGACTCTAGAGCACTCTTGAACGAGCAATTTTTCAACCGGGAGGTAGCGCTGCGTGGCTGAGAAAGAGCCAATCTTCGACGTAGTCGTGGTGGGCGGCGGCAACGCCGCTTTGTGCGCGGCTCTAGCGGCCCGTCACATCGCCGGCAAAGTGCTACTGCTTGAGCGAGCTCCAGAACCTATGCGAGGCGGGAATACCCGCCACACACGAAACATTCGCTGCGCGCACGCCGCCGCTGACGAATATTTTTCTGGACCTTACCTCGAAGAAGAGATGCTCGAAGACCTGAAGGGCGTCACGGGCGGACCGGCCAACCTGGAGCTGGCCAAGCTTGCAATCCGCGAGTCCGCCAAGCTCCCACAGTGGATGAGCGAGCATGGCGTCAGTTGGCAGCAGCCGCTGGCGGGAACGCTCCATTTGGGACGCACGAACCGATGGTTCCTGGGGGGCGGAAAGGCGCTGGTCAATGCCTATTACCAACTGGCGCATCGCATGGGAATCTGCATCCGCTACGATGCAGCGGTTGAAGATTTGCTCATCGAAAACTGCCGCTGCGAGGCGGTGGTGGTGAAAATGGGAGAGAGCCAGGAGCTGATTAGGTGCCGGGCAGTGGTGGTGGCAGCCGGAGGATTTGAAGCGAATCTCGAATGGCTCAAAAAGCTCTGGGGCGAAGCAGCCGATAACTTCATCGTTCGCGGGACACCGTACAACGACGGCATGGTGCTCGCCGCGCTTCTCAAGAAAGGCGCGAAGCCCATCGGCGATCCGAAGGGGTTCCACGCTATCGCCGTCGATGCGCGCGCGCCTAAATACGACGGCGGCATCGTAACCCGTCTGGATGCTATTCCTTTCGGCATCGTCGTCAACCGGCTGGGCCGCCGGTTTTACGATGAGGGAGAAAACATCTGGCCGAAGCGCTACGCCATTTGGGGAGGCCTCATCGCAGGACAGCCTGGCCAGGAGGCCTACTGCATCGTCGACACCAAGACCATTCGCCGCTTCCTCCCACCCGTGTTCAAGCCCTATCAGGCTGATTCCATCGAAGGACTCGCCTGCGCCATGCGGCTGGACCCGAAGGTTCTTGCGGAAACGGTGGGTGAGTATAATCGCGCGGCCGCCGGCAACACAGTCCTGCGAATTGAAGTGCTGGATGGCGCTTGCACGCAAGGCCTCACGCCGCCAAAGAGCAACTGGGCGGTGCCGATCGACTCGCCGCCCTTCTATGGCCTTCCTCTCCGGCCCGGCATAACTTTCACCTACATGGGAGTCACAGTGGACGAGAAAGCAAGAGTCATCGACAACATTGGACAGCCTTTCAAAAACATATATGCAGCCGGAGAAATCATGTCTGGTAATATCCTCACCAAAGGTTACCTCGCTGGATTCGGCCTGACCATCGGCACCGTATTCGGAGAGCTGGCCGGAAGGGAAGCAGCTTTGCATGTCACTGCCTGACCTTATTCAAGAAGCTGATCGACAATTTACCATCTGCAACGCCTGCCGCTACTGCGAGGGATACTGCGCGTTTTTCCGCGCCATTGAGACGCGCTGGGATTTCAGCAAGGGTGACGTTTTCTATCTGGCTCACCTCTGCCACGACTGCCGCGCCTGTTATTACGCTTGCATGTATGCGCCACCACATGAGTTCGCCATCAACATCCCACAGATCACGGGCAATGTTCGGATTGCAAGCTACCAGCGCTGGAGCTGGCCGCGGCTGCTGGCCCGGTGCTTCACAGATCGCCGCATCGGAATTGCCTTGGCCGCAATCACAGCAGCAGTAGTCGTGCTTCTTTCATTCATCCTGGTGAGACCGGACGTGATGCTTAGCCAGCATCTGGGTCCGGGCGCTTTCTACCGCATCATTCCCTACCTCGCCATGGTGATCCCGGGCCTGGCTTTATTCTGTTATGGGATTGGTGTCTGGGTGCGTGGCGGCGCCCGTTTCTGGTCAGAAACCAGCAGTGTATTGCGGCGGCCCGGCGGATTGAAAGCGCTGGCGAAAGCAGTGAGTGAGGCGCTCGGCTTGCAGTATCTCAGGGGCGGAGGGCCAGGATGCTACTATCCGAAAGAGCGGCCATCAGCCGTCCGCAGAGTGTATCATTCTTTCACTTTTTGGGGATTTCTCTCCTGTTTCACGGCCACTATTCTCGCGGCCATCTACCAGGATTTTTTCCACTGGCTTCCTCCTTATTCCCTCACCAGCGCGCCCGTGATTTTTGGAAGTGTTGGTGGTGTGGCGTTGATCATCGGGACCGGCGGTCTGATCTGGTTCAAGTTAAAAAGCAAGCCTGAACCCGCTGCGGCCGGCGCCTCAACGCTCGATTACGTCTTCCTTGCTACCCTCGCCCTGACCGCCCTCACAGGCCTGCTAACTCTGATTTTTCGCGCGACCCCCGCTCTGGGAAGCATGCTCACCCTGCACTTGGCGCTTGTCGCCGCCCTGTTCATCACCGCGCCCTACGGGAAATTTGTGCACTTCGTCTATCGTTTGCTGGCCTTAATCAGATACCAGACAGAACAGATTCAAGCGCAATAGGCGGGCATCACTTTTCAAGCACTACTGAAAAGCTCTTACCGAATGCCATTCTGAGTGAAGCGAAGAATCCTTTATTTTCAACCCAATACGAGAAAGACCGGAGCTTGCCTTTGTGATCTGCTGACAGTATGATCTGACCTGCCCCCTCTTTGTGACCAATCATAATGTGAGTTGCGGGGCTTGGTCTTGCTTTTGTTCTTCTCTCCGGAGCGGCTCGAAGGGAGCCGTAGGCGACCGAAGAGCCGCTCCGGAGCCTGTGAATTCTTGCGGGGTCATATTCCCCAACGCGCTGTGGGGCCGGACCTCGTTGTAATCCCTCCTCCAGGTTTCGATTTTCTCCCTGGCATCTTGCAAGCTGACAAACCAATGCTCATTCAGGCATTCATCCCGGAATTTGCCGTTGAAACTCTCGATGAAGGCATTCTGGACGGGTTTCCCCGGCTCGATGAAATGCAGGCTCACGCTCCGCTGGTAAGCCCACACGTCCAAGGCCTGGCCCGCGAACTCCGGCCCGTTGTCCATGACCAACACCTCGGGCAGTCCTTCCAGCTCGCGCCGGCGTTCCAGCACCCGCACCACGCGCCCGCCGGGCAGCGACGTGTCCACTTCCGCCGCCAGACACCGGCGATTGTAATCGTCCACGATGTTCAAGCTCCGGAACCTCCGCCCATCATTCAGCGCATCGGCCACGAAATCCATCGACCAACGCTCGTTCGCTCGCCTCGGAAGGGCCAGCGGCTGACGTTCCACCGCCCCGATCCGCTTGCACTTCCGCCGCCGCACCGCCAGCCCTTCGTCCCGATACAGCCGGTACACCCGTTTGTGATTCACGCACCAGCCTTCCCGCTGGAGCAACACCTTCAGGCGTCGATATCCGAACCGGCGCCGCTCGGACGCCAATTCACGCAGCCGTGCCCGCAGCTCCGCCTCGCGCCGCCGGCTTCCCAGCCTGACCGGATAGCGGCAGCTCGACCTCGTCGTCCCGGCCAACTCACAGGCGCGCCGCTCACTCAACGCTGGGTGCGCTTGCCTCATCACGCCTACCGCCCCGCGCCGGGCCGCAGGCGTTGCTACTTTTTTACCAGCACCGTCCTCAACGCTTGCAGGTCCAGCGCTTGCTCCGCCACCATCTGCTTCAGCCGCCTGTTTTCGTCTTCCAACTGCCGCAGCCGGCGAGCTTCACTCACCTCCAGCCCGCCGAACTTCGACTTCCATCGGTAGTAGGTCTGGTCGCAAATCCCGTGCTTGCGACAGATCTCCTTCACCGCCATCCCCGCTTCGCCTTCCTTCAGCACTCCAATGATCTGTTCCTCTGTAAACCGGCT
>JBOGJZ010000071.1:0-10271 GCA_050745645.1 Terriglobia bacterium
GGTGAAACTTGCGGCAGCCGGCGGCGCACCTCATCGCCAGAGAGCTTTTCTACGGCAAGCCCAAAACGCGTTTGTCCTTCGTAGATTTGTTCAAGCTCACGCGCTTCATCCTCATCAAAAGCCGCCAACAGTGAGCCATCGCGGTGGAAGTCAACGGTGCAACCGCTTAAACCCTCGACTTCCGCCACAAAGTCCGGGTAAAGGTCACGGCTGGCTGCGCAAAGTTGATAGAAACCATCGGGTTGCACCGTCTCCCCTTGCGGCGCGATCATTCCCGCACCGGCGTTGCTGGCCTCACCGCCCGGTTCGCCACGATCAAAGACTCGCACGTGCATCTTGTGTTGAGCTAAGCGAAAGGCTATGGCACAGCCGATCAGCCCACCACCTACTATGATTACATCGCTGCCTGCTGCTGAACTACCTGAAGAAGTCATCGCTATAAGTTTAACCTAATGATGATTACAAATTTTATAGTGACGCCCTTTACCGTAGCGGCGGTCGACGGCCGCCGGGTTCTCGACGCTCCCTTTCTGCATCAGGGCAGGCTCCGAGTGCCGCTACAGCAAGAGAGTCGTCACTCTACTTTGTAGCCTTCAACAACTCCCGAACACGAGGCGCAAATTGGATTCCCGCCTTCACGGGAAGGGCTTTGCTACAGGTTCCTGCTTGGGCAGGAATGACAGTGGAAGAAGAAACGAGTGCAGGACCGCTAAGCTGGTCAACACCCTCATCTGACTCGCCAATACGAGTCATCTTCTCGCGACAACGTGAGAAGATGAGTGACAGGGAAGAGGCAACGGTTCCCTGGTCAAGGGCATCCCACAATTTCAAACCTCAAGCCGGAGCGGAAAAGCTATTGAGCCGGAATAAGTCCAGGACCTTGTTTTTCGCGAGTGTCGCGGCGCTCCTGGTGGTCGTGGGGCTTCTCGCCTTCGGCGAGGAAGCGCGGCATGGGCGGTATCATCTTGATGGCGGAAGGGGATGGGATCTTCCTGCGCCCACCTCGATTGACTTCGCTCATGTTCAGTTTCATTCCGTCATCCGGCCCAAGGTTACGACCGTAGTCGGCCGCAACATTCAACCAACCACAGAACGAGCCCTTCCAACAGAAGTCTCTTCTCTCCAACTCGCAACCTCAACGATCAGCGTCAAACGCCGGCCTCCTCCAGAACTTTAACAAGCCTTTGTTCAAATTCAGGACCCCCTGGCACGATTGTGACCTCTCGTAAAGAGGGGCCCAGTGTGGAACGTTTTCGCATGGAGGGCTGCCTTTGGAATCCTCATTGACACCGGATCAGTTTGAGGCGCTGCGGCGCTTGGACACTTGTATTGTTTCGAATGCTATCGAGGTCTTTGACGTACGGCTGCGTAACGATGGATTCGCAAATAGTTCAAGTCTAAAGTGCATCTTTCCCGATCTCCCGCCGATGCTGGGCTATGCGGCGACAGGCACGATTCGCTCTTCCAGTCCTCCGCTTGCAAGCTCGCTTCCTCCTCCTCCACACCTTAGCTTTTACCACCGGAGCGACTGGTGGGATTACGTGCTCAGCCTGCCTGCGCCCCGCGTTGTGGTCATCCGGGACGTGGATCGCAACCCGGGACTCGGCGCCTTAATGGGCGACCTCCATGCCACCATTTGCCGGGCTTTGGGCTGTGTGGGCTACGTAACCAACGGCGCGGTTCGTGACCTTACAACGGTTAAGGATCTTGGATTCCACTTCTTTGCAGGCCACGTATCGGTTTCGCATGCTTACGCCCATGTGATTGATTTCGGCGAGCCGGTTGAAATCGGAGGACTAAAGATTCGTTCTGGGGATTTGGTCCATGGAGACCGCCACGGCATTCAGACAATTCCGAAGAGCATCGCGCGCGATATTCCTGTTGTTGCCGCCCGGATTATGGAGCAGGAGCGGCGGATCATCGAGTATTGCCAGTCTGCCGATTTCGACGTCAAGCAGCTCCGGGAATTCGTGCAAGGCGCGGATCACGAGATTGCAGACGGCGTACCGAAGCGAAAGGACCAGCGGCCTGATCGGAGAGCAGATTGAAGATGAGCAAGAATTGGTTGATTCAAATTGGCAAGGCAGTTTTTTTGGCCGGGCTTCTAGTGAGTATCTCCGCCTGCTCGCGTCCGGGAGCAAGCGAAAGGACTAGCCAGTCCGGTGGAGATGCTCCTGCGCCCGTTGTGCGCGTGGAACGGCGCGATCTCTCAAACGACCTGGAGATCGCTTCGGAGTTCATGCCCTATCAGGAAGTTGACGTTCACGCCAAGGTCTCTGGCTATATCAAGAAGCTCTATATCGATTGGGGCACGCATGTGAAGCAAGGCCAGCTCATGGCTGTGCTCGAAGTTCCGGAGTTACACGACGCAGTGCTGCGCGATCAAGCATCGGTTGCGCGTGACATGCAGGAGTTGCGGCGGGCGAGCGAGGAGCTGCAGCGGGCTCAGTCAGCCTATTTCGTGGCGAACGTCACCTACACGCGGTTTCACGGCGTTCAGGAGAAGCGTCCAGATCTTGTGGCTCAAGAAGAAGTTGATGTCGCCCACGGTAAGCAACTGGAAGCCGCCGCCGGCGTCTCTGCGGCTCAGGACGCACTGGCCGCGGCGCAGCAGCAATTGGTGGTGGATAAGAGCACCGAACAGCGCGACCAAGCGATGCTCGATTACTCCCGCATCACCGCTCCATTTACTGGAGTAGTGACCCGGTTGGACGGCTATACCGGGGCGCTGCTGCCAGCCGGCACTACCACTAGCAAGGCTGGGTTGGCGCTATGCCACCTCGCGCAGAACGATCTACTCCGGCTCGTCATTCCCGTCCCTGAGGAGATAGTCCCCGACGTTCACATCGGGGACGTTGTCAAAGTGAGGGTTCCTTCGCTGAACCGTGTCTTTCAGGGCAAGGTTTCCGTTATCTCAGACGACATCAACCTTGAAACCCGCACCATGCACACGGAAGTGGAAGTGCCCAACCCCCAGTACGTTCTGGTGCCTGGAATGTACGCCTACGTCCAGGTTCCGGTAAAGAGCGCGGCCAACGCGCTGGCGCTTCCGATCCAGGCAGTTTCCACGGGCCAACCTGGGGTTGGAACGGTTCTGGCCTTGAATGGGAGGAGCCAAATCGAAAAACGGCAGGTACGTATAGGCCTCGAAACCGCTTCAGAAGTGCAACTGCTTGCCGGTGTTCAACAAGGAGAAGAGGTTGTCTTTGGCGGACAGGGGCGGTTCCACGAAGGCGAAATCGTCAAACCCAGACTCATCAACCTCAAGTCACTCTACGGCGGAGGCAGTAACTAATGGCCCGGTTTTCGATCCGCCATCCTTACCTCATCGTCGTCATTTGTTTGATTGCCTGCGTGATGGGATTGACGAGCGTAGTCCGCATGCCGGTCGATCTTTTCCCGCCCATCAACATTCCGGTCGTCATGTGCGCGACTTTTTATAACGGCATGCCGCCCGAACAGATCGAGGCTGATATCACGGGCCGGTTTGAACGGTTCTTCACGCTAGGCAGCAACATCGACCACATTGAATCGCGCTCTTTGCCGGGCGTCAGCTTAATCAAGGTCTATTTCCGGCCTGGGTCGGATGCGAACGCTGATGTAACCCAGATTTCGAATCTCGCTTTGGCCGATCTCAGGCGTCTTCCGAAGGGCACGCTGCCGCCCGTCGTGCTCAGAATGTCTGCGTCCAATCTGCCGGTCTGCCTGCTGACCGTCAACGGCAAGGATTTATCTGAGACTCAACTTCGCGATTATTTGCAATTTGAAATTCGGGATCAAATCGCCAACGTGCCTGGGGCGACGGTGCCGCCTCCGTTCGGAGGGGAATACCGTCAGCTCATGGTGTACGTGGATCCGTTGAAGCTCCAGGCGCATGACTTGAGTCCCATGGACGTGGTACGGGCCGTAAACTCCTCCAACCTCATTCTTCCGGCGGGCGACGTCCGGATCGGTCCTCTGGATTACGACCTTTATACCAACGCTCAGGTGGCAACCGCTCAGCAGCTCAACAAGATCGTGCTCAAGACGGACGGCGATAAGAACGTTTACGTATCCGACGTAGGCCACGCGGTGGACGGGCATTCCCTCCAGTACGAGATCGTGCGGGTTGACGGACAGCGTTCCGTCTACGATCCCATCATGAAACAGGGCGGCAACAGCAACACCATTGAGGTCGTAGACGGCATCCGCGCCGCCATCAAGCATCTGCGGGATATTCCGGCTCAGATGCACGCCCACATTGTGTTCGACCAATCTCAATTCGTGCGTGAAGCCATCAAAACCGTTGCGAATGAAGGCGGCATCGGTCTCATTCTTACCGGGCTCATGATTCTGCTTTTCCTCGGCAGCTTGCGAGCGACGAGCGCCGTGTTCCTGGCCATTCCGCTTTCCGTGCTGGCCGCGATATTCCTGCTCTACTTGGGGGGAAGCACGATCAACGCCATGCTGCTCAGCGGCCTGGCCCTTGCGTTCTCACGCCTCATCGATAACTCCGTCATCGTTCTCGAAAACATATACCGCCATTTGGAGTTGGGCGATGAAAAAACTGCGGCCTCAGAAGCAGGGACTGACGAGGTGGCTACGGCTGTCCTTGCCATCACGCTGGCGACCATTGTGGTCTTCTTCCCCGTAACATTGCTGTACGGCGTCAGCAAATTCCTTTTTACGGCTCTGGCCATGGGCGTGATTCTTTCCCTCATCGCGTCCTACTTCGTCGCAGTGAGCGTAGTGCCGCTGTATTGCTCTCGAATTCTCAAGCCGCTTACAGAACACGGCGGACAACCGGAAAACCGTTCAGGAGATTCCCGCCTGCGCGGGAATGGCGATTCCGGAAGTTCCGCAAGACGATCGTTCGGACAAAGATTTCATCAGGCGTTCAACGCCCGCTTTGAACGGATGCTCGATGGTTACGACCGGTGGGTGGGAAAGGCGCTCAATTATCCGCGAGCCACTGTGCTGGGATTCATGGCTATTTTTGCGTTAAGCCTATTACTCTACCCTCTTCTCGGATTTTCCTTCTTTCCCCGCACCGACGCCGGCCAGTTCGTGATCAACGTGAAAGCTCCCACTGGCACCCGGCTAAGCCTGACTGAAGATTACGTTAAGAGGGTAGAGAACATCATCCGGCGCGAGGTCAGTCCGCACGATCTGAACACGATTGTCTCTGACATCGGTGTCTATCCAGGATTCGAGGCGCTTTACACTCCAAACTCCGCCATGCATACGGCTCTCGTTCAGGTTGGGTTGAACAGCGGCCATCGCGTCAGCAGCTTCCAATATATGCATCTTGTCCGGCGCCAGATTGCTATGGAGCTCCCCGAACTCCGCACCTATTTTCACTCGGGTTCCCTGATCGATGCAGTCCTGGACCAGGGAGCGCCCGCCCCGATTGACGTTCAGGTGAGCGGCATGGACCTGAACGGCGACTTCACCATCGCGCAGCAATTGGCGGCGAAGATTCGCCGGCTTCCCCGCATCAGCGGCGTCTACATTCCCCAGGACATGGACTATCCTGCGTTCGAACTCAACGTCAACCGTACCCGGACGGCCGAGCTTGGCCTGACTCCCAGAGAAGTCGTTGATAACGTCATCACCGCGCTCACGTCCAACATCATGATAGCCCCCGGCTACTGGGTGAACGCCAAAACCGGGAACGACTATTTTGTCACCGTGCAGTATCCCGACAATGCGGTTAAATCGGTCTCTGAACTCGAGACCATGCCCCTTCAAGCTCCGGACCTCCAGGCCCCTACCTATCTCGATCAGGTCGTTAAGATCAGCCGCATCCAGACGCCGACCGAAGTGGACCACTACCAGATGGAGCGCGATATTGATATCTATGTGTCGCCCAGCGGAGAAGACCTTTCCCGTCCGCTGCATTCGATTCAGAAAATTATTGCCGCCACGCCGCTGCCGGGCAGCAACTTCCGCGTCAACATTCGCGGCCTGGTCCTCACCATGGAATCCTCATTCAAGAGTTTTACCGTAGGGCTCATCCTGGCCATTGCTCTGGTTTATTTGATTCTAGTGGCCCAATTCAAGTCTTTCATGGACCCATTCCTGATTTTATTGGCCATTCCCACAGGTTTGACAGGCGTTCTGCTCATCCTTTTCCTCAGCGGGACGACGGTCAATATTCAATCGCTGATGGGCGTGCTGATGATGATGGGAATGGTGGTCTCGAACACGATTCTGATCGTGGACTTCGCCAAGCGTCTTCAGCAGGAGGGCAGGAGCGTGCGCGATGCCGTGGCCTACTCCTGCCGCATCCGCCTGCGGCCGATTCTCATGACTTCTCTCGCCACCATCGTAGGTCTGTTGCCGATGGCGTTCAAACTGGAGACAGGAAGCGCAGCCTATTCGCCCTTGGCGCTGGCCATCATCGGCGGCGTCTCGGTCTCCGTCATCCTCAGCATTTTTGTGATTCCAGCGGCCTACCTGCTCGCCTACGGCAAGCGGGAAGATGCGGGGGAATCCGGCAGTCCAGGGCGAGCCGGGTAGCGCAGACTTTCGCTCTTAAGAAAGTCTGCGGTTTCCCTTCAGGAATTCACGGCCAAGCCGCGGAGTCTTCAAATTCATACTTTGCAGGTTGCAAAGCGGCAAGAACGGCTGCTTAAGGCGCTATTTTCGACCGGCGTGGAGACGGAACGATGATTAGAAAAACACTTTTATTTTTCATTGCGGGTGCGCTGACGCTCACGGGTCTCACCGCAAGCGCCCAAGCTGCGCCCACACTCTCGCTGCAACAGGCGGAGCAAATTGCCCTCAAGAATCATCCGCAGATTTTCGTGGCGCAATACAACGCCCTTGCTGCAAATCAAGTGGTGCGGGAGACACGCTCCGCGTATTTTCCCACTCTTTACGCCAGCATCACCGGCGTGGGCGCCGGCCGCAACACCCGGATTGGCGCAGGCGGTCTCACGATGCCCCGCCTCTTCAATCATGAAGGCCAGGGCATCACCGTCGATCAACTCATCACCGATTCGGGCCGCACGCCGAACCTTGTTGCCAGCGCGCGCCTTGCGGCGACTGCGCAGCAGCAAACCACTCAGGCGACGCGCTATGACGTGCTGCTCGACGTCAACCGAGCCTTTTTCGAAGTCTTGCGCGCTCAGGCGCTGCTGAGGGTGGCTAAGGAAACCGTTGCCGAACGGAACGTTGTCTTCGAGCAGGTTCAGGCGATGGTGCAGAACAAACTGAAGTCTGACCTCGACTTGAGCTTCGCCAAAGTGAACTTAGGCCAGGCACGATTGCTGCAAATCAGGACCGAGGATAACCTGGACATCGCAAGCGCGCAGCTCACCCGCGCTATGGGTTTGCAGACCGCCCCGCAGTACAACCTTGTGGAGCCAGCCGCACCCCCGCCCCCGCCTTCCACCGCAGCCGGTCTCGTCGCCGAAGCCATGCGGAACCGCCCAGAAATCGTCAGCTTGCGTTTCGGCCGTGAATCAGCCTACAAATTCGAGCGCGCCGAGCGCGATTTGTCGTACCCTACGGTCGTTGCGGAAGGGGATGCGGGCTATATTCCCGCCGTCGCCCAGTTGACTCTGCCGCGTATCATCCCGGACCACTACGAGGCGGCGGCTGTTGACGTTGAGGTGCCCATCTTCAATGGCCATCTTTTTGCGGCCGACCGCGCCGCCGCATTGATGAAGGCCCGCGCGTCGGATGAGAAACTGCGCGACGAAGAGGAGCGCATCGCCCGGGACGTCCGCGCCGCCTGGGCGGACGCCGTCACGGGCTACCAGAGGATCGGCGTCGCCGATGAAGTGTTAAACCAGAGCAAGCTCGCCATGGCGCTCGCTCAAGGCAGGTACAACCTCGGCTTGGCATCGATTGTCGCGTTAACTCAGGCGCAGCTCAATGAGACAGATGCAAAGATTCAGGACGTGAACGCGCGGTACGATTTTCAAAATGAACACGCCGCGCTCCAGTACGAGACCGGGAATTTGCGATAGGACTTGCGAACAGCGGACGGTTTTTCTGGCCTGCACGCACCCTGCGCCGGCGGACACAGCCGGCATAAATAGCTCACGAGGCGTCTGATGATCGCCTGCGTTTCCGCCGATGTAAGATGGAAGGCGGCGACAGGTGGCCAATCGAAGCAAAAACAGTTTAATTGATCCCGTGCCGGCGCTACCGTCAGCAATCTCCAGACACTCAGGGGAGCGCTCCGGAAGCCCCTTGGCAAGCCTCCTGCAGTCAGTCAGCCGCTCCCCTCTTGGCATCTATGGTCTGATCGTCCTGTCGGCCTTTACGCTTTACTCTGCTTCGCTCTCCGGCGGCTTTGTTTATGACGATCAAAAGCAGATCCTGGAAAACCCTTTCGTCTTACAACCCCACCTCTGGACACACATCTTTACCGGTTCCGTCTGGTCGTTCAACGGTGCGGGATATGCCGCGAACTTCTACCGGCCGCTGATGATCTTCTCCTTCTGGCTTGTGGACCGCATCGCCGGGCTCAACCCGGCCTTCTTCCATCTTTTCCAGTTGATCCTGTTCGCAGCTACGGCGTGCGCTGTCTATGCCGTGGGAAAGGAACTGTCCGGTAGCCGGTGGCCCGCCTTCTTCGCAGCGTTGCTGTGGATAGCGCATCCTGAGCGGGTGGAGGCGGCGGCGTGGATTTCCGCGCTCTGCGACACAGGTTGCGGGCTGCTATACATATTCGCTTTCTGGTTATTTCTTCGCGCCGAGCGTTCTGCTGTCAGGCGCTTCGCAAAGCATGCGGCGGCCGCGCTGGCGTTCTTTATGGCTCTGCTCTTTAAGGAGATGGCTATCAGCCTGCCGGTTCTCCTGCTTGCCTGGTGGTTCTTTGCAGGTGAGCGGGAGTCTTGGCGGGCGCGCGCGCAACGCTGGGCGATTTACCTCGTGGCGGCTGGAGGGTATCTTGGGGTTCGCCGCCTCGCGCTTGGACATCTCGTTTCTGCTGCCAGCTCATCCGGCACTCTGATGCACGTTCTAAGCGCCGCCGTAGCGCTTTTCGGAGGGCACACCCAGACGTTCGTACATCCAGCGCACCTTTCGGCGTTTCGCACCTTCAACATCCATGAGGCTCTATATTCACCTTGGCCCTGGCTTTCATTTGCAGTGCTGATCGCAGCCTTCGCCGGCCGGAAGCGGATTCCCACGCTTTCTTTCCTGGTTTTCTGGTGGCCGATTGCACTTTTACCCTGCCTGGATATTCGCCGGCTCAGCATCCCGTTGCTCGCAGACCGCTTCACATACATTCCGGCAATGGGACTGTGCCTGGCGATCGCGCTCGTGGCCGGTCAAATGTTGCCTGGCTGGATAGTCCGGTCAGCCCAAATGCCCCAGACTTGGACGCGCGGCGCGGCCTACTCCGCTCTCGCGGTTCTGGCAATGTTCTGGAGCGCTCGAAGCTACGCCGGGATCGCACATTGGAGGGACGACCAGGCGCTGTTGAATTACTCGCTCAAGCAGTCGCCGGACGATCCTTCGCTTCACATCGTTCGCGCCTGGGAGCTCGATTACCGCAACCATGACTTGGCAGGGGCAGCGGCTGAATTTGAGATGGCAAAGCGCTTGAACCAGGCGAGCCTGCGGCCAAACACCTTAGTCGCCTATAACGCCGAGCTTGGACTCGGCAGGATCGCCCTCGAACAAGGCCAGCGGCAAGCCGCCATCAGCCGGCTTCTTAAGGCCAGCCGGTTGGCACCCCGGCTGAGCGAGGCTTATCAATCGCTCGGCGCGGTTTATTATCCGGTTGGAGACTACTCGACTGCGGCAATGTATTTCGCCAAAGCCGTGCATCTGAATCCATACGACGTAGCCGCCCATTTTTATTTGGGCTCCTGCTGGATGAAGTTGGGGAAATATATGGAAGCCGCAGAGGAGTTTCGCGCCGCCCGTCAGGTTGATCCGGAGTATTGGCAGGCCTATCAAGCGGAAGCGAGCGCGCTCGACGCCGCGGGCGAAACCGGCGAAGCCGCTGAAATCCAGCAACTCCTCCGCAATCGCCGCGGCGAGTGAAAGCGGGCCGAAATATCAGGTCTCCCGCGACAGTTCTGCAAGCGCTTCGGCTTCGATTGTCCCGGATCAGAAGTGGTAGCCACGGTCAGCGTTTTCCTGACCGTTGGCTTTTGTTTGATTGTGATAACAACAACCCACGGTCAATTAAAAACGCAATTGACCGTTCTATGAAAGGGGATGTCAAGAGAAATAATTCTCCCTGGACTTGACGGCCGAAGGCTATTCTCCCGGCATCCAGCCCCTCTAAGTTTTCTTTTAGCTGCTCGTCGTCGTCGTTCGCT
>JBOGJZ010000072.1:0-2592 GCA_050745645.1 Terriglobia bacterium
AGTCGCTGATTTCAAAAAGCTTCAACGGAGAAATTGCCACCGTCGTGATAAATCCCACCGATCATCTGCCGGAACCGCGTCCGGACGACGTGCCTTCGCTCACCGAGGCTCTGCGCGAGGCGGAAAAGAATCGCCCGGAAATCGAGCAGGCGGACGTGAACTTGAAAAACCAGAGAATCACCATCCAGGCCGCCCGCAACGCCCTGCTGCCATCGCTTGATGGCTTCGCCGCCTATTCGCCCTCGGGGCTGGGCGGAGCGCTCGGCGAAGCCTTCAGTCCGCTGTTTCGCAACCGTTACCCGGCCTACAGCTACGGCGTAAGTCTTAACATTCCAATCCGCAACCGCGAGGCGCAGGCCGATGCCGCACGCGCCCTGCTCGAGCAGCGCCAATTGCAGATGTCGCTTCAGGAAGCACAAAATCAGGCGGTGTGGGATGTTAGCAAGGCCGTGGCCGCAGTGCAGCAGGCGCGCGGACAACTCGACGCGGCTGCCAAAGTTTCGGTGCTCGCCCGCCAGACGCTTTCGATGGAGCACACCAAGTTCACCGTTGGCCAGGCCACGGTGCAGGAAGTGATCAACGCGCAGGGAGTACTTGCCACCGCCGAGGGCAACCAGGTGAAGCAGGAAGCGGCCTACGCCAAGGCACTGGTGCAATTTGAGCAGGCCACCGGAACCATTTTGAAGCGCAATAACATTGGGCTTGCTGACGCCGAGCGCGGCCACGTCGCACGCCGCCCAAATATTCCCGGCGCGCCAGTCGGGCAACAGTAGAAATTCGAATTCCGGGATTCGGAGTAAGGAATAGATTTTGCCGCGCTGACCTCCGCCCCTGAGGTCCGTGGCACTTCCAACGGACACGACAAAAGCCGCGGAGTTAAACAACAACTCCGCGCTACCCGCTCTTGGAAAAGCGGAAGTGCCGCAGAGCGGGAAGACGCGGGTATGCATTGCAAAAGCGTAATTTCTTTTTTTGTTAGCAAACATTTTGGATGCCTGCGGCCGCCATCGGTGTCATCCCCGCGAAAGCGGGGATCCATTGATTCACTGGATTCCCGCTTTCGCGGGAATGACCGGAAATGCCCTTTGGTTGCGGCCGTAAGGTCGCGCTGCATGCTTTGACGACGGCGCCAGAAGCACGCGCGTTCGCAGGAGAATTCAATGGGCACAATTATTCAAGACGTAAAATTCGGCTTAAGAATGCTCGCGCGAAATCCCGGCTTCACCGCCGTGGCCATCATTACGCTGGCGCTCGGCATTGGCGCCAATACGACAATTTTCAGCGTGGTGAATGCCGTCTTGTTGAGTCCGCTGCAGTTCTCTCAGCCAGACCAGCTTGTAACCATACGGCCGCGGCTCAAACAAATCGGAAGCTTCGCGGTCTCGTATCCCAACTTTTTTGACTGGCGAGCTCAGAACCACGTGTTTTCGCACATCGCAGCCTATCGCGGAAATGACTTCACTCTGACCGGGATCGGAGACGCTGTAAACCTGCCCGGCGAAATAGTCACATGGGATCTTTTCCAGCTCCTAGGCGTCCGCCCCCTCCTCGGGCGGGGCTTTCTACCGCAGGAAGAAAAGGCCGGGTCACACGTGGTTGTGCTGAGCTACAAGCTCTGGCAATCCCGGTTTAAGTCGAATCCCGGCATTCCGGGACATGCGATCACGCTCAACGGGAAGAGTTACACGGTTGTGGGCGTCATGCCGGCCGAATTTCAATTTCCCGTCAGCGCGGAAGCACCCGCGCTGTGGGTGACATGCGCGGCGGACGCGGAGAACAACCCTCCCCTCACGCCTCACCGCGGCTGGAACCTCCTCAGCGCTATCGCGCGGCTGAAACCGCACACCAGCGTGAGCCAGGCGGAAGCAGATATGAATGTGATCGAAGCGCGCCTGGCGAAGCAGTATCCGAGCGAAGACGGCGATTCCAAGGGTGTCGAGATACGTCCGGAACTGCAGGATTTAGTCCACAATGTCCGGCTAGGACTGCTCATTCTTTTGGGAGCGGTGGGATGCGTGTTGCTCATCGCGTGCGCGAACGTCGCGAACTTGCTGCTCAGCCGCTCGGCTACGCGAAACAAAGAAATCGCCATCCGCGCCGCGCTGGGCGCGAGCCGCCGCCTCGTGATCCGGCAACTGCTCACGGAGAGTATCTTGCTTTCGCTGTTGGGCGCGGCGTTGGGCCTGCTCATCGCGTCTTGGGGAACTACCTTTCTCTTGCGGTTCGCTCCCATAAGCCTCCCTCGCGCGCAGGAAATCGGCATCAATGGGCACGTGCTGATTTTCGCGATTGCGCTCACGTTTGTGACGGCCATCGTCTTCGGCGTGGTCCCGGCGTTCCAGGCTTCCAAGCCCAATCTGGTGGAATCGCTCAAGGAGGGCGGGCGCGGCGCTTCAGACGCATCACGCCATCACAAACTGCGTAGTGCGTTAGTGATCGGCGAAACCGCGATGGCGCTTGTTCTCCTCGCAGGGGCAGGCTTGCTGATCGCGAGTTACGTGGCGCTCCAGCGAGTTGATCCGGGATTTAATCCCCAACACGTGCTGACGTTCACCTTCCGGCTGCCGGACAACAGGTATACCAACGCGCAGA
>JBOGJZ010000073.1:0-3115 GCA_050745645.1 Terriglobia bacterium
GGGCGGCGGCGTCATGGAAAAACCGCAGCAGGTTGTGCGCCGCGAAAAGATCGGCCGCAATGATCCTTGTCCTTGCGGTAGCGGCAAGAAATATAAGAAATGCCACGGCGCTGCGGTAGCTGCGACACCAACGTCGCCTCCTCCTTCTGACGACCACCCTGCACCTGTCTCCTGACTCGGTAATAAAGAGAGGGGGTTTCAAATTGCTATCACACCGCCCAACGCTGTCCAAACTAGCTGAACCGTCCAGCGCAAAGAGCAGCTTTGCCGCTTGCACCCAGACTTGACCGCCTCTATCCTTACCACTATGAAGCTGCGAAGTCCCGCGCTGTCCATTCTAGTGGTGGGGGCGCTGGCAGTTATCCTTATATTCCTTGCCTACCTGCAAATCCACTGGAGTAATCAAGTGGCGAAGGCGGAGCGCGAACGCCTACAGACCAGCCTGCATACTGCGGTAACCCGCTTCCGCCGTGATTTCAATCGTGAGATTTTTCGCGTTTGCTGGACGTTTGATGTTGAGCAGAATGATCCAACTCCTCAAACAATGCAAGTCTACGCGGACCGATATCAGGATTGGGTTGAAGACTCGCTCCGCCCGGTCTTGGTGGCCGAGGTGTTTGTCTGGCGGGCGGATGCGCTGCCGGGCCATCGGCTGCTTCACCTTTCGCCTAAGAAGAGGCGGTTCCTGCCAGCCGCTTGGACGAGTGAGCTTCTAGGCGTGCGGTCGCGCTTGCACCAAGAGATGAGCGCGAGCGATTCATTCTCGCGGGCGGCTGTGCACTCTGGCATGTGGATTTTGGATGAATCAGCGCCTGTCCTGTTTCGCTCCCTGTACGAGACTCGCGCGACTGGTGGCTCTGCAGGAGCCCCAACAGCGCGCTTCAGAGGCGCTGTGATAGTGGAGCTGAATGAAGAATACATTGAGCGCGTGCTTTTTCCCGCTCTGGCGCAGCGGTCTTTCGGCGGGCCAGAAGGTTTTATCTACAGAGTTTCGATCGTGCGGGGCGAAAATCCCACGCACGTCCTCTACCAGTCTTCTGCTGGTTCCAGCGCCCCTCTTGAGGGAGGTGATGCCGTTCAAGACCTCATTCCTGGCCACACGGTGGAGCCGCCGTGGGCGACCTTGGGAGATCTAAATCAGGCGCGCGACGTGCAGGCGAGAAGACGCTTTCCCCCAAGGCTAGTTGCTGCATCGGGCGTACCGGGTTGGCGGCTGATTGCGCGCCACCGCTCGGGTTCAGTGGAAACGGCTGTGCTTCATCTCCGCCGCCGAACCCTCACCGTAAGCTTAAGTGTGCTTCTATTACTCGCGCTCAGCATGGCGTTAATTATTATCTCAGCTCAGCGGGCGCACCGGTTGGCGCGCCTGCAGATGAGCCTGGTAGCCAACGTCTCTCACGATCTGCGCACTCCGCTCGCAGTCATCCGGTCTGCGGCGGAAAATCTGGCGGACGGGGTGGTGGAAGGGTCGCAAAAGGTGAAGGAGTACGGGGCCCTCATCTGCCAGGAAGACCGCAAACTTTCCGAGATGATACAACAGGTCCTTGCCTTCGCGGCTGAGACCTCTCGTTACCGGACCTACGAGGCGCGCCCGGTAGAGGTTGCGAGTGCCGTAGAGGGCGCGCTGGCAGCCAGCCATCCTCTGATCCAATCTGCCGGCGCAACGGTTGAGAAGCACCTCGATACAGGACTCCCACCGGTCCGCGCGGACGTGGACGCGTTCGGGCGCTGCCTCCAGAACCTGATCTCAAACGCAGTTAAGTACGGGGGCAAAACGCCCTGGATCGGAATTCGTGCGCAACTCGCCCGCGCCCCAGGAGGTTCTGAAGTGCAGATTCACGTGGAGGATCACGGCATTGGGATTGATTCCAGAGACTTGCCTTATATCTTTGAACCGTTCTACCGCGGACGATCTCAGCACACACAGCAGGTTCACGGCACGGGATTGGGGCTGAGCCTTACTCGGGAGATCGCCGAGGCGATGAATGGACGACTCACCGTGAAGAGCGCGCCCGGCCGGGGCTCTTGCTTTACTCTCCATTTGCCGGCCCTCATGAATGCCGGGGATAAGTGCCATGCAGCGGCGCCGGGCGGCGAAGATGAAATCACTGTAGTCCCCGCAAGCCAGGTTACCGGACAGGATTGACGATGGAAAGAAAGATTCTGCTGGTTGAAGACGAGCCGGGACTTGTCCTGACGCTGAAAGACCGCCTGCGCAAGGAGGGTTACAGTATAGAGACAGCTTCAGACGGCAGCCAGGGTTTTGAACACGCTTTGGCAGGCGGCTTCGACCTGATCATCCTGGACGTGATGCTGCCGCAAAAGAGCGGCCTTGATGTATGCCGCGATCTTCGCCAGCACTCGGTGACGACGCCGATTCTCATGCTCACGGCCCGCGGCCAGGTGGTTGACAAGGTGCTTGGCCTGAAGATTGGCGCGGATGATTATCTTCCGAAGCCGTTCGACATGATGGAGCTTCTCGCCCGCATTGAAGCTCTGCTGCGGCGGCCGGCCGGCCCTCGAACCAACAATAGCGCTGTTTTTCATAGTGGAGCCTTGCGGGTGGATTTCCGGGCGACTACGGTATGGCGTAACGGCAAACAAGTAGCGCTTTCCGCCCGGGAGTTTCAACTGCTTCGGTATTTTATTGAACATCGCGGAGAGACTATCTCACGTGATGAGTTACTCAAGAACGTCTGGGGATACGAGGCCATGCCTAATACCCGCACCGTCGATGTGCACGTCGCCTGGCTGCGGCAGAAGCTTGAGGAAAATCCCCGCCGGCCTCAGCTGATCCTCACCCTTCAGGGTCTCGGCTACAAGTTCGCAGGCTAGCTCTCTGTCAAGGCCAAATAGAAAGTTCCTATTCTGAGCCAAGTAGAACGTTCCGCTTTTGTCTTTGTCTCTGGCGCTAACCGAAGGAGCCCGTAGGGCGACTGAGGTTAGCGCCAGAGACAAAAATCACGACTGGTTCGCTGATCCCCTGGCCCGGCCTGTTTCCTGCTCCAGGGCTTTCCACAGGGGCGGACTGCTCTGCAGGTCGAACCGTTCCATCCAGCGGCTCGGCGCCTTGGCCTTCGCGGGGGTCTTGGCTGGTACCGGGCGGGGGACCGGC
>JBOGJZ010000074.1:0-3744 GCA_050745645.1 Terriglobia bacterium
GGCGCCGAAAAGCTCTGGAATTCAAAGATAAGAACCAGGAATACCAGCAAAATTGCCAGGATCAGAACCTCCAGCAGATCATGAAAAGATTGCTGTTGCAGCTTATAGAGACCGCCGTATTCGATCCTGATGGACGATGGCAGGTGAAGCCCGGCGACCGTTTTTTGCGCCAAGCTGACGCCGCTGCCTAGATCCAGACCCTCCAACCGGGCGGTGACAGCAACATAGCGCTGCTGGTTGTCCCGCAAGATTTCAGTTTGGCCGGGCAGTGTGGTGATGGATGCGAGTGATCCCAAGGTGCCGGTGCCTCCGGTAGCGCTTACCAAGGGAACGTTGCTCATCGCCGCGAGCGACGAACGATATTGCTCGGGGAACCGAACCCGCAGCGTGAACGGGCGATTGTTAATGACAACCGGGGCCGGCGCAGGAACTCCATCGAGCACGGCCTCCGCATCGGTCGCTACCTCGTCGGTGCTAAAGCCAGCCTGCGCGGCCTTCGCAACATTCACGTGGAAGGCGACAGCAGGCCCGCTGGTGGTGGAATCAATGCCGTTGTCCACGTCTACGATCGGATTTTTCCCATTCAATTTGGCGTTGGTGATGGCATCGGCAACCTTGGGCGCCCAGGTATCCAGAAGCTCCGCATTTGACGAAAACATCATGATGTCAATCGGCTGAGGCGCGCCTGTCAGGTCCCCGATCATGTCCTGCAACTTTTGGGTGAAGTCTACGTCCACAGCGGGTTCGGCGTGTGTGACTTTAGCTCGAACCTCGTCCATGACCTGCCAGATGTTACGGTGCCGGTTAACCTTGAGTTTAATGGCAATGTCACCGGTATTGGCCTCGGTTACCGCCGCGAGGCCCAGTTGCAGGCCAGTCCGGCGCGAGACGCTTGCGACTTCCGGAACCGAATCGATGATCTGGATAATGTGCGTGATCATGCGATTGGTTTCCGCAAGCGACGCTCCGGGAGGCGTCACGTAATCGAGCACGAAGCCGCCCTCGTCCATCTCCGGCAGCAGGCCGCTTCCGAGAGACTTGTAGCAGATGAACGACACAACAATAAGCGCTCCGCACATTAGCGCCAACCAGCCAGGATGATTCAGGCCGCGCTGAAACCACTTCTCATAGAACCGGATCACACCGCCAAACGATCCGCTCATGGAGGCTTCTTCGGCCTCCATCAAGCGCCGCATCTCATACTCATGCTCGGTCTCTCCGGGCTCGCGCTCCACGCCGGCTTTCCCATCCTCATCCTTTGGCTTACGGCTAAGGTCCTTGTGGAGGAAATGGAGGGATAAATTAGGGGTCCAAACGAGCGCTATACACAGTGAGATGAACAGCGCGATTCCAACGGTGAGGGCTAGCGCCTTGAAGAAAACGCCCGTTACGCCCGTGATGGCGATGAGCGGAACAAACACGACGATCGGCGTCAGGGTCGAGCCAATCAAGGGTTTGGCGAGCTCTTTGATCGCCCGATCGATGGATTCCAGCCGCCCTTCACCTGCCTCGCGATGCAGCACGATGTTTTCTACCATGACGATCGCATCGTCGATCACCAGCCCCACAGCGGCAGCTAACCCGCCGAGCGTCATCATGTTGAAGGTCATGCCAAGCATCTTCATGACCACAAACGTAATCAGAATAGTCCCTGGAATCACCATTCCCGCAACCAGCGACGTCCCCCAATCCTGCAGGAACAAGACCATGATAATGGCCGCCAGGATCAAGCCGATAATGATGGCATCCCGAACGCTCTTGATGGATTCGCCGATGATCCAGGACTGATCGTAGTTATTCGAGACCCTCACGGCTTGGGGCAGCGTTTTTTCTATCTGTGTTAGTTCCGTCCGCACTTCGCTGGCCACCCTAACAGTATTGGAATGGGGTTGACGGTTTATGAAAAGCGTGACTGCAGGCTTACCCGCAGACGTCACGATGGTGTAGTTCGGCGCAACTGAAGAACCCACGTGGGCAACGTCGGCAATGCGTATGGGCGTGCCGTCAGGGGCATTCTTGACCACGATATCCGATATCTCGGGAGGATTGCTAACCTGGCCGCTTACCAGGCCGAGATACAGTTGATGGTTAAAGGTAAGAAGGCCCGGTGACTGCAGCAAGTTGGTGCGGCTAACGCTATTGAGAATATCAGATACGGTGACCCCCGTTCGCACCATACTGAGGGGATTCGGAGCGATGCCAAACTCCGGCACTTGGCCGCCCTGAACAAGTACGGTTGCAACTCCCGGCAGGCGGTTCAGACGGGGCTTAATTGCGTAAGTGGCCATTTCCCAGAGGCGTGTGGGCGGCACTGTCTCCGAAGTGAGACTATAAAACATGATCGGGAAACTTGAAAATTGCAGCCGGTCGGCCTTAATAGCGACAGTCGGCGGCAGCGTGCCTTGTATTCGCGCGATAGCCGCATTGACACGGGCGAGGGTCTGGAACATATCGACGTTCCAGTCAAAGTAAAGGTCGATTTCCGCCGAACCACGGCTTGTGATGGAAGCGACCTCGTTGAGGCCCTGGACGCTGTTGACCGCCTCTTCGAGAGGCCGCGTGATCGTAACCAGCATCTGGTCAATGGGCATCACGCCGTTGTCTGCGCCGATGATAATACGCGGAAAGTTGGTGCTGGGGAATACCGATATGGGGATGCTGATAGCCAGGTACGCGCCGATAATCACCAGCGCGATGACGAGGAACATGATCGATTTAGATAAACGCGCAAACCAGTAGTTCGATACGTGCTCCTGCCGGACGGGCTGGGAGTTGGATCCGTTATTTGTGGGGCTTGAGTCCGCCATAAAAGTTCTGCTCATCCTCCGAAGCTATTCAGGAGTGGCTTTCAACTGATTGCTGAAATGTTCATCTGCCTCTCATGCTGAGCGCAGCGACCTGTCCCGGCGAAGTCGGGAAGCATCTGCCTGCCATGTCGAAAACCAGATTCTTCGCTTCTCTCAGAAATGACACTCCCTGGAACTCTCTCCGCTACCTGTTAAGACCCAGCCGAAACCTGAACCTTGGTGTTGTCATCAAGCCCGAAACCACCTTGGGTAATCACGGTATCTCCAGCATGAATGCCGCTGAGAATTTGAATTTCATCGCCTTCTTGGATTCCGGTTTTAACCGGCGTCTGATGCGCGCGGCTATCTGATCCTACCAGCATGACGGTTGGGCCCTGGTCCGGCGTGTTGATAATGGCGGAAGCCGGCACGACAAGCGAGTGCGGCGAGGTCTCTGCGATCATGCTCACATTGGCCGAGGCCCCTGGCTTGAGTTCGTTGTGCGGATTCGGCGCCTCCACCCATACTTGCACCGTGGTGCTATTTGGATCCAGCGCGGGGCTCACGATGGTTACTTTCCCGTCCACCTTGACCTGCTCACTGCCAAGAGAAACCACCGCGGAATCACCTGGACGAAGCAAAGCTGCTTCATTGGGAGGGAGATAGAGGCGTACTATCACCTTCGAGGCATTCATCACAATAAATAAGGGCGATGACGTCGAAGCCATTTCACCAACATAAAGCGGCCGGCTGGCGACCACACCATCGATGGGGCTCCGAATTTCAGAGTAGCTCAATTGCGCTTTGGCAGCCAGATACGCGCCCTGCGCAGAGGTGAGTTGCGCTTTCGCGGACTCGATTTGGGCCTGATGAACGCCAGATTTGAGCGCCTTCAGGCGCAGTTGCGCCGCCTGGTAATTCGTAAGGGCCTGAGTGTAAGCGACGAGAGCATCGTCCA
>JBOGJZ010000075.1:0-3864 GCA_050745645.1 Terriglobia bacterium
ATGAAGGGTACACCCCTGCCGGGTCTTAGAGAAAGAACCTAATAGCCGCCGCTGCCTGCGGCGCGTCAGAATAAATAAGTTCAGGAAGGAAGGCGCGCGGGGTATTGATCGAGTAGCGGGTAGCGCAGGACACGCCGCAGAGTTTCCAAAAGCAGGAAACTCTGCGCTACCTCGCTCGCGGAAAAAGATAATGGAGGCGATTTCGTGATCGATGAATCAGAGCAATTCCACCGGTATCAATGTTTGTTCTGCGGCAGGATGTTCGACTCAGAGGGCGCTCAGCATCAACACGAGAGGAAATGCAAAGAGAGTTCCCGGTCTCTTCATTTGTCTATTGAATTGGAACTGCCGCTGAGCAGCGATGGAGGAAGGCGTAGAACATCCGCGCTGAATTCGCGCTCCTCCTCTTTTGCGGAGGACAAGCGGAATAACAGCCGCGTCTCTGCTAGTCGTACTTGAAAAGCCGCGGGCTGAGAGGCGAGCCCTGCGCTGCAAAATCAGGAGGGAGGATGCCCACACAATCAAATAGAAAGGGAGCAAACCATGGAAAATAGAATCCCGGCTGTATTGCTGCACGGATCAACGGAACTTTTTGTGGGTTTGAAATTCGCTCTCGAGGGGCTGTCCATTGAGACGACCCAAGTGAGAACTTGCGAGGAGGTGCGGCAACTGCTGTCTGGGCCGGTTCCGCCCCGCCTGGTGTTCACTGGCGCAACGCTCCCCGACGGCAGTTGGAAGGAAGTCGTCGAAGCGGCAGCGGAGGCAAAAGCGCCCGCCAGCGTCATCGTGGTGAACCGCATTCCAGATCACCGGCTGTACATGGACGCCATGTATCACGGCGCCTGCGACTTCATTACGCCGCCTTTTGAAGGCTTGAAGCACATCGTGGCGTCTGCTATCCGGAATGTCCCCAGAGCCGCTGTTGGGACGTGTTAGATGAACTGAGTCGCCGGAAAAGGAGGGCAACGATGCTTGGCGCCAACAGCAGCGCAGAAAAACTTTCCGGGCCTTACCTGGATCCGCAAGCCCCCGGAAGCAAGGCTTCCTCGGGAATGGCCGCACAAACGACGATAGACGATCAGAGCCGGTTGCTCCAGCTCGCCCATGACGCCATCCTCGTACGGGATGCCTATAACCGGATTACTTTCTGGAATCGCGCAGCGGAAAGAGTCTATGGCTGGACGCAGCAGGAGGCTCTCGGCAAGGGATACTACGATCTAATTCAAACGCAATTTCCTGAACCAGTGGACCGGGTTCGGGCCAGCCTTTTCAAGGAAAATTACTGGGAGGGTGAGGTTCTCCAAACGCGCCGCGACGGCAAAGAAATTACGATTCAAAGCCGCCTGGCCGTACAGCGGGACTTTGAGGAACGGCCGGTCGCGGTTTTTGAAATCAACCATGACATCACTCAGCGCGTGAATGCTGAAGAGAAGCTGCGCCAGATCACGGCGCGCCTCATTCAGTCGCAGGATGAAGAGCGGCGCCAAATCGCACGCGAGCTCCATGACAGCGCCGCCCAGACGCTGACCGCTCTCGGCATAAACCTGGCCATCATTCAGAGCGGCGTGAATGGCTGTTTGGATTCCAAGCTGTCCAAGGTTCTTTCCGATACATCTGGATTGGCCCGCCAGGCGGGCGACGAAATCCGGAATCTTTCCCACCTTTTACATCCTCCTGATCTCGAGACGGTCGGGCTGCTTGCGGCGATCCGGTGGTATGCAAACGCCTTTGAGAAGCGCCACGGCATTCATGTTGATCTCGACGCGCCTCGCCAACTGACAGGCTTGTCTGAGGACGTGAAGATTGCCCTGTTTAGAATGGTTCAGGAGAGTCTTACAAATGTGCATCTCCACTCCGGCAGCAAGACTGCCCGGGTTCGAGTGGCAAAGGAGGCGGGTCAGATCACCCTGGAAATACAAGACAAGGGCAAGGGCATGCGCGCCGGCTCTGCGTCCCGCGCTGGAGTTGGCCTTTCCGGAATGCGCGAGCGAATCCGGCAACTCGGCGGGCGCCTGGAAGTTGATTCCGGCCCGGGGGGAACCATGGTCCGAGCTCGCCTGCCCGTTTCATCGCCAGGCGCAGCCAAGAGAGAGAGCCTTAGGAGGTGAGTTTTTGCATCGAAGAAGCGTGAGCGCGTGGGCAGGAGGGTTTTGCTGAAGAGTTGTGTGCCGCGGTTTATTCCGGCAGCCCTCATCTCCACGCATGGGAAAAAATAGTCCAGAAGGAGGACAAAACCATGTGCGACTATTCGCTTATGACGGTCCCAAACCGGCTAGCGGAGAACGGAGAGAACTTGGTCGTTTATAAATTTCCGACCGGATCGCGGGGCTTCGCTTCACAACTGGATTGGCGCAAAACTCAGGAGCCGGTGAAGAATCAACCGCGACAGGGATTTTGGCAAGCTCTGAGGCGAAGCCTCCTGAGCCTGCCAAGCGCGTGCAGCGTCCCGGCGGTTTGTATTCCTCCAGGGGCTCGCCTGAGATTGCAAGATATCCCCGCACGCCTGAAGCGCCAGTTAGAAATAGGCCCGGTGGAGGACGTAACTTTCACCGAACTCACTGCGATAGCCAATAATTACCGTGACGCAGTGGTGTTCCAAAACGGCCGCCACATCCTCCTGCAGGAACTGGAGGAGGGCCAAAGGGCTAAGGTGCTGGATCTCTCTTCGGCCGAGGCCATCGAGCCTTATGAGGAATGGTCAGAATCGCGGAGATAGGGAGAGTAGTCTAGCGCCGGCCGTTTTTCCTGCGACGGCCCAAAGATCTGCACCGGTTCAGCGGCGGAGGCTTGTCCGGCCACACATCGCGCATTCCGCACTGCAGAGGAGTAGCCCACCCGAAAGCGAAACGTTTCTTGAAATCGGCTAAGCGAATTCGAGCCGCTTAAGCTTGATCCGGGCAGCGGAGATTTGCGCAAGATCGTAGTAGGCCTGCTGGGTAAGCCAGCTTTCAGCGCTGCCTCCGAACACCTTAGATAATCGCACGGCCATTTCAGGTGAGACCCCGCGCTTTTCATTGACCAGTTCGGATAGGGTGTTGCGAGTGACGCCAAGCGCGGCGGCGGCCTGGGTTATGCTTAACCCCAGCGGCTCAATGCACTGGCGGAGCACAACACCGCCCGGGTGAGGAGGATTTTTCATTGGCATATCTCAACTTCCTTCAGTGGTAATCCACATAATCGACGTCTAGCGCCTCGCCGTCGACAAAACGAAAAATCACGCGCCAGTTGCCGCGAACCGTCACCGCCCAAAAGCCCTTGAACTCTCCTTTGAGTGCGTGCAGCCGGAATCCCGGCAGGTCCATATCGACGACCGCCCCGGCAGTGTCAAGACGTGCGAGGACGTCACGTAGCTTTTCTGCATGATGGCTAATCACGCCGCGCGGGTCATCGTTTTCGTAAAGATGCTTCAGCCCTTTGTGGCGGATTGAGCGGATCATCTTAGAACGTAACGCGCCACGTGACGCATGTCAAGCGTTAGTCGCCATTTACGACTGCGACGCGGCCTCTCTACAGAGCACCGCTACCAGTGGACGCATTTTCAGACGTGCTGCTACGCCTTTGCCCAATGCTCGTACCACAATTGAAAGCAGAGCAATGTCCACAGCGGCTTGCGGTGATCCGCTCTGCCTTGCCGGTGCTCTTCAGCCAATTTCTGTACAAATCGCGGGTCGAATAGTCCCTGTTTTCTAAGCCGGCTTTCGGAGAGCATTTCATCAAGAAGCGGCTCCAGTCCCGACCGCAGCCAACTTGCCGTAGGAACGGAAAAGCCGCGCTTCTGGCGATAAACGATCTGGCGCGGCAGCCAGGGTTCGACTGCCTTTTTGAGCAGATATTTCAGTTGGAAGCCGCGCACTCGCAGCGAAG
>JBOGJZ010000076.1:0-7371 GCA_050745645.1 Terriglobia bacterium
ATCGGCGCCTGAATTATTGGATAGGTCAAACCAAGCCGTTTCGTCACAGCCGTCCTCAAAGACATGCGCTACCTCCCAAAAATTCTTAGGCGTAATGTTCAGATTATCACGCTGTAAGCAGAGCTGCTCCCCTGTAACTAACTACAAGTCATTTCAAAACCTTTTGAAGGACGATCATGTGTCCCGACTTGTAACTTCGTTGCATAAATCCGAATGTCATTCCGAGCTCCTTCGGAAGGAGTCTGCTCGCCGCCTTCCTTGTCCCCAACGCGCCGCGGCGCTGCCACCACGGGAACCTCAATCCGAATCCGGAATAGGACTGCCATACTCGATCTGCTCCTTATTGATTCTAAAGCATTTCCTCGCCTTGCTCTCACCTCACCCCTAGAGGCCGGTCAGCGCCCCAGCAGGCTGCTGAAAAAGTCCATTTTGTCATGCTGAGCAGAGCGACCTGTCCCGGCGAAGTCGGGAAGCAACTGTTTGTCGTATTGAAAAGGGAAGAACCTAGATTCTTCGCGGAGTTTACCCTGAGCAAAATACGGAGATCCTTCGCTGCGCTCAGGATGACAAGCGAAGGGCTCAGAATGACATGCTCCAAGACGTTTTTCAGTAACCTGCCAGACCGGCGCCTTTAGCCTCTTTCCGGTGAAACAGGGTTTGCCAAAGATGAGAGCCATGATTTCAAAACACCGATTCGCCACGATGGAATTCATCCAGCTTAACAACTCCAGACGAGACGGAGTAGACCCGTGAGACCCATGAGACAAGAAATTCTCTGGAGGCATAGGGACCATTACTGCAAACGGTGAACCAGCAGAACCGCATTCAGCCCGCCAAAGGCAAATGAATTGGAGATGGCGGCGCGCACAGGCATCTCCCGCGCCTCGTTTGGGACGACATCGAGATCGCACTCCGGGTCAGCTTCGGTGAAATTAGCCGTCGGAGGGATCAGGCCGCGTTGAATGGCCAGGATGGTGGCCACCAGTTCAATAGCCCCGGTCGCTCCCATGACGTGGCCATGCATTGACTTCGTCGAGCTCACGCAGACATGGCGCGCGTGATCTCGAAATACTTCCTTAATAATCCGTGTTTCGGTGGGATCATTCAGCCGGGTGCCGGTTCCGTGAGCGTTAATGTAGTCGATTTCCTCTGGAATCATTTTTGCTTCTTCGAGCGCCATGCGAATGGCCCGCGCAGGACCCTCAACCGTCGGCTGCGTCATGTGAGAGGCGTCGGAGGACATTCCGAAGCCACTGATTTCAGCCAGGATTTCAGCCCCTCTGCGGCGGGCGCGCTCTAATTCTTCAAGCACCAGGACGGCCGCCCCTTCCCCAATCACCATCCCCTCCCGATCCGCAGAAAATGGCCGGCAGGCCCGGCTGGGATCCCCATCGCCGGAGGCCAGCACCCGCACAGATTCCCACGATCGCATCATCCCGTAAGTGATCGGCGAGTCCGTCCCCCCAGCGAGCATGATGTCTGCCATGCCGAACTTGATCAAATGAAATGCCTCGCCAATCGCGTGTCCCGATGAGGAGCAGGCTGTGGAGGTAGAAAACGAAGGACCGTGAGCGCCGTACTCCATGCAGATATGAGAGACTGGGGCGCTGTGCATAATTTTCGGTATTGTAAACGGATGTAAGCGCGTAGCCCCTTTGGTGTAAAGGTTCAGATACCCATTTTCTAAGCCTTGTGCGCCACCCATGCCGGAGCCGATAATCACGCCGAAGCGGGAGCGCTCCTCGTCCCGCACCTCTAAGCCGCTGGATTTAACGGCTTGCCCAGCCGCCAGCAGAGCGAACTGCCCAAACCGGTCCAGCAGATCAAGCCGCTTGGCCGGGAAATAGGAGGCTGGATCGTAGCCGGGCACCTCAGCCCCAATCTGAATACTAAGCGCTGAAGGATCGAACTGAGTGATGCGGCCAACCCCCGACCTCCCGTGACATAAATTACAGAAAAAGGTATCGACGTCCTTCCCTGTCGATGCAAACACGCCCAACCCTGTGATGACGACTCGCCGCACGGCCCATCTCCCGCCTGGAATCAGTTGCTGCTCTGTGCTTCGCTTTTGGCCATCGCCACCAGGTCGGAAATATCCTTTCCCTCGATTACACGGGTCAAGCTGTCCACCACCTGCCGGACGCTTTTCATGTTCTGCGCGATGCTGTCCGGAATATCGATCTTGAATTCCTCTTCGAGAGCAAAAAGAATGTTGACTCCGTCCAAAGAGTCGATCCCTAGCTCCGCGAAGGAAGAGTCGGGTTTCACCGCGCCAGGGGCCAAATGCTGCTCGCGGGTGATGATTTCGATGACTTTTTCCTCAACGTTCATCTCGTCTCCTTTTTCCTGCGTTATCGCACCGGTCCGGGCTGGAACCACCATCAGGATGAAATTTCCACTGACCGCTTCCCATCCAGGCTCGCCACAAGTTCCAGCAGCTCGGACAGCCGGAAGGGTTTCTCGATTAAAGCGTCCACACCCAGTTCGAGCGCAAGTTCCCGTTCTGCTCCGCTAATAAATGAAGACATCAGAATGACCTCCTGCTTTAGAGCGCCCTTTCGCAAATCGGCCGCCAGATCGAGGCCCGTGCCGTTCGGCATTCGCAGGTCAGCTATCACGATGCGATAACCCCGATCAGTCTCAAGAAGCGACCGGGCTGCAGCAGCATCTTCCACCACGGCAACCGAGTACCCGTTCGTGCTAAGAACCTCGAAGAGTAAATCCCGGCTTTCCTTGTCGTCATCTACTACAAGAACTTTGGTCACGCCTCGAGACTCTCCAAAGTTTACATTTCTTGCTTACCTCTAAGATTCCAGCACTTTCGCTTCCAACGCGAGGTCATAAATCTCTATCTTATTGAATACAAATCTACTACTCATTTCTCTAAAGCGCAGCTCGGAGATTTTGCAGCAGCCAATAAATCACGACCTGTGGCATTATGCCACAGGTCGTCCCGGAAACGCTAAATTCACTCACGTATATATGGATTGCGAAGCGGCAAAAACACCGAGATGAAGGACGCACGTCTTCCCCTCCTCCAGCGCCAGGAAGCGGAAAATCAGAATCGCGGAATTCGCTGCGCCTCTCGAGCAGCCGCCCAGTGACAAAAAGAATCGGCCGGAAAGAGAGGGGTGACGCAACCGCAACACGGCGCTGTGATACGGCGCGGTCATTATTGGGGCTGATCTTCCAGTTGTTCGAGGACCAGACTTTTGGTCTTTACGCCGAAGCCGCCGATCGTGATCGCTACCAGCAGCCAGCACACGGCGATGTAGACGAACACGCTGGTGTATCCGTAATGGTTGTAGAAAAACGCGACAAGCAGCGGACCCACGGCGTTCGCCAGCCGGCCTGAACCATACGCGAGCCCTGTGCCCGAGTTTCGGATCCCGGTAGGATACGTTTCAGGAGTGTAAGCATAAAGCAGAGCCGCGAACGTTTGCAGAAACATGGCGACGCAGAAGCCAAAAATAACGATCAGAACGGCCTTGAACGAAATGCCGTAGACTAAGCCGCAAACCGCCACGACTAGCGCCACCACGGCGATCAGCCACTTTCGCTCCCAGCGATCTGAAATAAGCGCCGCAATCAAAGCTCCGGGAATGGCGCCGATTGAGATTGCCGATGCCCAGGCGAGCGAGTGAAGGAGTGAAAAACCGTGAGCGACGAGCAGCGTAGGGACCCATGCTACGAAGCCGTAGAAACCAAGCGTCTGGCAGATCCACGTAATAAGCAGGACAATAGTTTGCCGCCGATGCGCCGGCGCAAACAGCATCCGGTAGGAGCGGCTCTGGACCTTCGGCGGAACCCACTCCGGAGCCTCCGGCAGCTCACCGTGCTCCGCGCTTACGCGCTGCTCAATTCTCCCCATGACCTGCTGCGCTTGGTCCACTTGGGCGTGGTTTTCCAGCCAGCGCGGCGATTCTTCGAGACGAGATGCCAGGATTGCAACCACGGCTCCTAATGAACCCCAAATGAACACCAGCCGCCAGCCCCAGGGGGCCAGAGGGACGCAGAAGCGGGCTACATATGCTGTCACCGGAATCCCAACGAGGCCGATTGTCAGAATCCATCCCTGATAGGCGCCGCGCTTCGTTGCAGGAAACATCTCTGTGATGTATGTTATTCCGACGACGGTCATCGCTGAAAGGCCAATGCCCGTCAGCAGGCGGGTGATGAACAGACCCGCAGGGTTCCAGACAAAAGCATTGAGCAGGGAAAACACCGAGTACCAGATGGTGGTATAAATCAGCGCTTTTTTTCGCCCGGTCCGGTCAGAGAACCATCCGCCGGTGATTGCTCCAACAAACATGCCGAGGAAGGTGGCTGAAGTGATGATGCCGATTCCGGTGATTGACAAACCCCATTCCTTCAGGATCGCCGGCGCTGCGTATGAAAAAGTGTTGATGTCACCGAGTTCGAAGAAAAAGACGAATCCCAGGGCAACCATGATCTGGCGGTGAAACGAAGAGATAGGGAGCCGATCGAGCCGGGCCGCTATAGAGTGCTGGATCATCCCTGAAACCGCCTCGGCTGACGCAGCCGCTTTTCGCCGCTCATAATTACGCGCATCCAATGAATTATGCATTGGGCGGCCGGAACCGCAAGTGAATTATCCAATCCACAGCCTAATTCTCAGAGGCGAGTTATGCGCGCAGAGTAGCCGCTGGACTGTCAAAACCCTTCCGCGGCCCAAGAACAAAAGGCCATGCGTGATAACATTGTGAAGGGAGACTAGTTCCCGGCAGCGCTTACGGCTGGCGCTGAGATTATTTTTGCAATAACTCGGGTCGAGCATTGCACGTTAGAATATCTGTTCTTTCAAAGGAGAAAAGGCTGTGGAAAACGAAGCGATAAGCATAGTGGACAAGCGCACCAAGGCTACCTACGATTTTCCGCTTTTCAAGGGGACTCTTCGAGCGATGGATTTACGGGCCATCAAATCGAACCCTGAAGATTTCGGGCTGATGACCTACGACCCGGCTTTCATGAACACCGCATCATGCCAAAGCGCCGTGACGTTCATCGACGGTGATAAAGGCATCCTGCGCTACCGGGGCTATCCGATTGAACAATTAGCAGAAAAATGCACCTTTCTCGAAGTCGCTTATCTGGTCATCCACGGTGAATTGCCCACCGCGCCGCAACTGAAGGAGTGGGTAACGAACATCACCCACCATACGATGCTTCACGAAACTACCAAGAAAATCCTGGAAGGCTTCCCCTATGACGCTCATCCCATGGGCATGTTCATCAGCACGGTGGCGGCGCTCTCCACACTCTACCGGGACGCGAGAAACGTCCACGACCCTGAGACGCGAAAGGTGCAAATCTATCGTCTGATCGGCAAGGTTCCGACCATCGCAGCCTATATTCATCGCCATAGCCTCGGCTACCCTTACGTCTACCCGGACAATGAGCTCAGCTATACTGAAAATTTCATGAATATGCTGTGGAAGATGGTTGAGCCGAAGTACAGGGCGAATCCAGTTCTTGCCCAGGCGCTGGACATCCTATTCATCCTCCATGCCGACCACGAACAGAATTGCAGCGCTAACGTGATGCGCGCCGTGGGCAGCGCCCTGGCCGACCCGTACGTCTGCACAGCCGCCGCCGCCGCCGCGCTCTCCGGTCCATTGCATGGAGGCGCCAATGAGGCGGTTTTGAATATGCTGGATGAAATCGGGTCTAAAGATCGAATCCCGGCTTACATCGAGCACGTCAAGGCAGGGCATGGCCGGTTGATGGGATTCGGCCACCGGGTCTACAAGCACTATGATCCGCGAGCCAAGGTGATTAAACGGGCGGCCGACCAAGTGTTTCAGGTCACCGGCAGGAACCCCAAGATTGACATCGCCCTGGAACTGGAGCGAATCACGCTCGAGGATGAGTACTTTACCTCGCGGAAGCTCTACCCCAACGTGGATTTCTACTCTGGAATCATTTACCAGGCGATGGGATTCAGACCGGGGATGTTTACAGTTCTGTTCGCCATTCCGCGCACCGTCGGATGGCTTGCGCAGTGGCAGGAGATGCTCGAAGATCCGGAACAGAAGATTGCCCGCCCCCGCCAAATCTATACTGGCCACGCCGTTCGGGATTTCGTCCCGATGGAAAAGCGGGGCACGGTCCGGGCTGCTTCGTAAGGGTGCGTGAGGAGCATGTACGCGCATCTTTTTACTGGGCCCGCTCCCGGCTGGGCGGGTAGGGGTAGCGCGTCAGAGTCTCGTGCTCTGGAAACTCTGCGGCTTATCTGTCGATTCCCGTAAGAAAAGCCGCAGACTTTCTGAAAAGCGAAAGTCTGCGCTACTGGTTTCTGGCTCCAGATCAGCCATGCCTCTATTCGCCGGTTTTTTGTCTCCCTAAAACCCGATCGATCATTTCACCTGATAACCCGAGATAATTGACAGGATCAGCGAGTTTGGTAAGGTCGCCTCTATTCAGGTGCCGCGATATCTCCGCGTTTTCACAGAGCAGCTCGACGAGCGGCTTCTTGGTTTCCGCGGCTTTGCGGCAAATTTCGTAGACAAGATCGTGGGCGCGTTCGCGGCCAATGTAGGGGGCGAGTCCCATCATGACGGCTTCGGATGCTATCAAGCCGTTAGTCAAATCCAGGTTTTCCCGCATACGCTTTGCATCCACCTCCAAGCCGGCGAGAATGTGGCGCGCATGATGCAGGGCGCCGCTTGCCAGAAGGAAAATCTCCGGCAGTGCAATCCATTCAATTTCCCACGGCCCGGTGGACCGCTCATGATCCGCTACCATCGCCTCGAGCAAGGCGGCCACGTTCTGACGGACTACCGAAACGCAAGACAACATGAAGTTACACGAGACGGGATTGCGTTTCTGCGGCATCGTGCTGCTGGATCCTCGCCCGCTCTCAAAGGGTTCGAATACTTCGCTGACCTCGGTTTGCATCATCAGCTTGACGTCGGTTGCCAGTTTTCCCAGCGTTCCCGTTACCAGGCCCAGAAAGCAAGCGGCCTCGGCTATGTTATCTCTCGCCGTGTGCCAGGCGATTTCAGGCTCCCCAAGCTTGAGCTCCCGCATGAGCGCTGACTGAACCTCAAGCCCGTGGCTTCCAAGCGAGGCGAGAGTGCCCGCTGCCCCGGCGAATTCCCCGGTTAGAACGCGAGGACGCAGTTGGGCCAGACGGGCTTGATGTCTCCCGAACGCGGCCAGCAGGATGGCTGCCTTGAGTCCAAAGGTGATGGGGACAGCTTGTTGTAAATTACTCCGTCCTGCCAGGGGCGTGTCGCGATACCGCCGCGCTAAACCGGCCAGCGATTCACAGATCACCTTTAAGTCGTCCTCAATCAGCAAGAGAGCCTCTTGAATCTGCAGAACGGTCGCAGTGTCAGTTATGTCCTG
>JBOGJZ010000077.1:0-4287 GCA_050745645.1 Terriglobia bacterium
GGGTGGCGTGAATTGCAAATCACAGATTCCAGATTTCAAAACATGCCACAACCGTCACCGTAAAGCGAGTCCAACCTGGATTTTCTTGCGCGGGGGTGACGGCCGGTGGATCGCACAGGCTGCCGGAGCAGCGGGCAATGCTATGATAGAAGCTAGCCTGCAATTTCCAGGAGCCGGCTTTTAAGCCATGGACGAGACCGAAAAGCGCATTCATCCTGTTGAAGAACTGTTGCGGCGCCGGATCGCGATCATCGACGGCGCGATGGGCACCATGATTCAGGCTCGCAACTTAACCGAGGCGGACTACCGCGGAAAGCAGTTCGCCGGGCACGCCAAAGAGGTGCGTTTAAACAACGACCTGCTGAACATCACTCAACCTCAGATCATTGAGGAGATTCACCGCCAGTATCTTGAAGCCGGGGCGGACATCATCGAGACCAATACATTCAGCTCAAACGCCGTCTCGATGAAGGAATACGGCCTTGAGGCTTACGTCCATGAGCTAAACGTTGCCGGAGCGCAGGCGGCGCGCCGCGCGGTGGATGGCTTCGCCGCCGGGCGCTCCGGGCGGCCGTGCTTCGTAGCCGGGTCGATGGGGCCTACAAACCGCACTGCTTCGGCTTCTCAGGATGTAAACAGCCCCGCCTCGCGCGCCGTCACCTTTGACCAGCTACGGCAGGCCTATTACGAGCAGGCTTGCGGCTTGATGGACGGTGGGGCCGATCTGATTCTGATCGAGACGGTTTTTGACACTCTCAACGCCAAGGCCGCCCTTTTCGCTCTGGAGGAGTTATTTGACGAGCGAGGCCAGCGGTTGCCGGTCATGGTTTCCGTCACGATCATCGACCAGAGCGGGCGAACGCTTTCCGGGCAGACCATCGAGGCGTTTTGGATTTCAGTATCCCACGCGAAACTGCTGAGCGTGGGCATCAACTGTTCGCTTGGCGCGAGACAAATGCGCCCTTACATTGAGGAGCTTTCTGGCCTCGCGCCGGTTTTCGTCAGTTGTTATCCGAATGCCGGCCTGCCCAACGCCTTCGGCGGATTTGACGAAACGCCCGAGCGCATGGCTGCTGATCTGACGGATTTTGCGCGCAACGGCTGGCTGAATATCGCCGGCGGCTGCTGCGGCTCGACTCCCACGCACATCCGGGCCATCGCGGAGTCGGTCCGGGGCTTTAAGCCGCGCGCCCTGCCGCAGCCGGAGCCACTCACGCGCTTTAGCGGTCTCGAGCCACTCGTCATACGGCCAGACACCAACTTCGTCAACATCGGCGAGCGCACGAACGTCACCGGTTCGCCCAAGTTCGCTGCGCTGATTAAAGCCGGGAATTACGAAGAGGGTCTGCGCATAGCGCGGCAGCAGGTGGAAGGCGGCGCTCAGATTCTGGACGTCAACATGGACGAAGCGATGCTCGATTCAGAGCAGGCCATGACGGCGTTCCTAAACCACATCGCCTCCGAACCCGACATCGCGCGCGTCCCTATTATGGTGGACAGCTCCAAGTGGAGCGTGATTGAAGCCGGATTGAAATGCTTGCAAGGCAAGGGCATCGTCAACTCAATCAGCCTTAAGGAGGGCGAGGAACTTTTCGTAGAGCGCGCCCGCTTAGTGCGGCGCTATGGCGCCGGGATGGTCGTGATGGCGTTTGACGAATCCGGGCAGGCGGATACAACGGCGCGCAAGGTGGAAATCCCGGCGCGCGCCTATAAGATTCTCACGGAGAAGCTGGGCGTTCCGGCTTCAGACATCATCTTCGACGCCAACATTTTCACTGTAGCCACAGGCATGGAAGAGCACAATGATTACGCGCTGAATTTCATCGAGGCGACGCGGCAAATCAAGGCGGCTCTGCCCCATTGCAAGGTGAGCGGCGGCGTCAGCAACATCTCATTTTCCTTCCGCGGCAACAACGTGGTCCGCGAGGCGATGCATTCGGCGTTTCTTTACCATGCCATCCGCGCCGGGATGGATATGGGCATCGTCAACGCAGGGCAGCTTGCCATTTATGAAGAGATTCCAAAGGACCTGCTGGAACTGGTGGAGGACGTGCTCCTGAACCGCCGTCCCGACGCGACTGAACGCCTTCTTGCCTTCGCTGATTCGGTCAAGAACCACGGCAAAACCGCGGCGGAAGAAGGAATCTGGCGGCGTGAACCGGTCGAAGAGCGGCTGAAGCATGCTCTCGTCAAAGGCATCGTCGATTACATTGAGGCCGATACCGAGGAAGCGCGGCAAAAGTATGGCCGCCCGCTGCGCGTGATTGAAGGCCCGCTGATGGATGGCATGAACGTCGTGGGCGACCTGTTTGGCTCCGGCAAGATGTTCCTGCCACAAGTCGTCAAGAGCGCCCGGGTGATGAAGAAATCCGTCGCTTATCTTCTGCCCTACATGGAGGAGGAAAAGAGAACTTCGGGCGGCCGGCAGGCGGAGGCTCGCATCGTGATGGCCACCGTCAAGGGAGACGTGCACGACATCGGCAAGAACATCGTAGGCGTTGTGCTCGGTTGCAACAACTATGAGGTGATCGACCTCGGCGTGATGGTCCCATGCGAGAAGATTCTTGAGACGGCGCGGCGCGAGAAAGCAGATATGATCGGGCTGAGCGGCCTCATCACGCCCTCCCTCGATGAGATGATGCATGTGGCGCGTGAAATGGAGCGGCAAGGCTTTAAGGTTCCGCTGCTGATTGGAGGCGCCACAACGAGCAAGCTCCACACGGCCGTGAAGATCGCTCCCGGCTACGCCCAGCCTGTCATCCATGTCGCGGATGCCTCCCGCGCCGTGGGAGTGGTGGGGACGTTGAAAAGCCCGGAGATGCGACCGGCGTTTGTTGAGAATAACCGCCGCGAGCAGGAGAAGATGCGGGAAAAGTTCCGCCCACAGACGCAAGAGATGCTCAGCTTGGATGAAGCCCGGCGCCGGAAGCCGCCGCTCGAATGGACGCCCTCCGTGATCGCACGTCCGTCGTTCTTGGGGGAGCGTGTTTTTAATCCGGTCCCGCTCGGCGAGATCACGCCCTTCATCGATTGGACGCCTTTCTTTCAGGCCTGGGAACTGCGTGGAACATACCCCAAGATTTTTGAAACTGAAGGCGTGGGCCCTCGCGCCCGTGAGCTTTTCAATGACGCGCAAGGGTTGCTCGAGCGGATCGTCACTGAGAAAGCGGTGACGGCGTGCGCCGTGACAGGACTTTTCCCCGCCAACAGCGTCGGGGATGACATTGAGGTCTATTCCGATGAGTCCCGGTCAAACGTGCTGGTCACATTCCATACTCTGCGCCAGCAAATGGCCAAGGCGGTGGAGAATCCTAACTACGCCCTGGCGGACTTTATCGCGCCGCGCGAGACCGGCCTGATGGATTATCTTGGGGCGTTTGCCGTGACCGCCGGCCTCCATCTTGAAGATCTGGTCGAAGAATTTGAACGCGATCATGACGACTACAACGCCATCATGGCCAAAGCGCTGACTGACCGGCTTGCGGAGGCGCTGGCTGAATTGACGCACAGGCGGGTGAGAGCAGCATGGGGATACGGAGCGAATGAAAATCTCAGCCTCGATGACCTGGTTCACGAGCGTTACCGCGGGATCCGCCCGGCGCCGGGTTATCCGGCCTGCCCGGATCACACCGAAAAACGCCTGCTCTTTGACTTGATCCACGCCGAGGAGGCGGGAATTCAACTCACGGAAAGCTTCGCGATGATGCCTGCCGCCTCAGTATGCGGACTCTATTTTGCTCATCCGGATTCCCGTTATTTTGCCGTCGGAAAAATCGGCCGCGATCAGGCGCTTGACTACCAGCGGCGCAAAGGCATGGACTTGCGGACTGTGGAACGGTGGCTGGCGCCGGTTCTCGCCTATGAGCCGGAGGAGAGCCTGGCGAGCGTTTCATAAGCCAGGCTAAATCGGGAGCGTCGTTCCCGGGGAGGGAACGATTAGGAGAGGGTGCGCTGCGCGGCTGCCTTTCCTGCTATACCTGGTGTCCTGAATTATAAATTCGCTGCATAAGTCTGGATGTCATCTCTAGCAGTTTGTTGAAAAACTCACTCAGCCTGTCATCCTGAGGAGCCGAAGGCGGTCCTGAGCAAAGCGAGGGAAGGATCTCGCAAGTCCTTCAAAATAGCAAAAGCAGATTCTTCGCTCCGCCTCGCCTCGCTTCGCTCGCGCAGCGGGTCAGAATGACAGGGGCGGAACGTTTTTCAACAAACTGGTAGGTGGTCACACGTTTTCGACCGTAGGTCTCGGCGCGATTATCAGCGAGGCTATCGATGCTGGCAGATTTGATC